>CALIIG010000216.1 GCA_938018155.1 uncultured Prevotella sp. | reverse complement strand
TCTGCAAGGTCGGCTTTAATAACCAGGTCATTATACCACTGGCTGTAATTATCTGCACGTTTTGTCAGTTCTTTTAATTCTTTTGCCATTTTGTTTGATTCGTTTATTTCCTTTTTGGGGAATTACCTATATACAATTAGGCAAAACCCCTGATTACGGTTTTATCTGATTATTTAATTTTGTCGCAAAGATACATAAAAAATGTTGGATACGCTTCTACCATCATATGAAATAGCGTATCTTTGCATCATAAAACATAATAAAAGAATTAGAATGATGAAAAATGTTAAGACAGCAACACTGGGAATGTGTTTTTTGACGGTAGCAAGTTGCGTAAGCGTTACAAGTTGCAGCACTAAGCAAGGTACAGGTACATTGATAGGTGCTGGCGGCGGTGGTGCTCTTGGTGCTGTTATTGGTGGTATTATAGGCGGCGGTAAAGGCGCAGCTATCGGTGCTGCTGTCGGTGGCACTGTTGGTGCAGGTGCTGGAACACTTATCGGCAGGCACATGGACAAGGTCGCTGCCGAAGCTGCCGCACAGGTTCAAAACGCGAAAGTAGAAGAGGTTACAGACGCAAACGGATTAAAAGCCGTAAAGGTGACATTCGATAATGGCATTCTTTTTAAGGTCGGTAAATACAATTTGCAAGAGGGTGCCAAAACAGACTTGATCAAATTCTCGTCTGTTCTTAAGAACCATCCTGACTGTTCGGTCGACATTCAGGGTTATGCCTCATCAGATGGCTCTGATAATGTAAACCTTCGTTTGTCGCAAAGTCGTGCTAACAGCGTAAAGAATTTCCTGGTAAATAGCTGTGGTGTTTCTGCTTCGCAAATTAAAGCTGCTACGGGTTATGGTGAAAACAACCTTGTAACATACGCCAATGGTACAGAGAATGTTAAGGCAAGTCGCCGTGTTGAGGTTTATCTGTATGCTTCAAAAGCCATGATTGATGCTGCCAATGCAGGCACATTAAAGTAATTTATAACTGATATTTTAAAAAGAAACGGGGGATACACGCCTTTATTGACGAAGGCGGGGTATCCCCATTTTTGCATCAAACAGATACATGAAAATTGTAAGGTGGGTACTTAGCCTGTTTTTTGCATCAACGATACTGGCAGTTATTGCCTGTCGTTTTATACCTGTTTATGTTACGCCATTGATGATAATCCGCTGCTTTCAGAACGGCAACTTCACTATTCACCATCATTGGGTACCGCTCGAATCGATGTCACCGCACATGCCTGTTGCCGTAATGGCGAGTGAAGATTCGAGGTTTTTATTGCATCATGGTTTCGATTTCAATGCCATTGGCAAGGCTGCACGCCATAACATCAGCGGGGGAAAGAAGCATGGTGCAAGCACCATTTCGCAGCAAACAGCCAAAAATGTTTTCCTCTGGCCGGGCCGGTCATGGATAAGAAAAGGTTTTGAAGCCTATTTTACAGCCCTAATTGAGGTATTCTGGTCGAAACAACGCATAATGGAAGTTTACCTTAACTCCATTGAAATGGGCAATAATATTTATGGAGTTAGTGCCTGTGCAGAATATAATTTTGACAAAACGGCTGCCGATTTAAGCAGGGGCGACTGTGCCCTTATTGCGGCAACACTGCCCAATCCCCGCAAATTTTCGTCGAAATATCCCAGTGCTTACATGCTGAAAAGGAAACGGCAGATTATGGCCAACATGAGATACATTCCCAGTTTTCCGAAGGAAGGTGAAGACTATGACCCGCATACGGCCGTAGGCAGCACTTATCGCTGACATTGTTTTCCTGATATTTTCCCAACCCTATAATTGTAAAATCAAATGGATTCAAGAGATCAGATTCTCTCTCAACTTAATGAAAAGCAACAATTGGCGGTTACTTACTGTGATGGTCCGCAGCTTGTTATTGCGGGTGCTGGCTCAGGAAAGACCCGCGTTTTGACGTACAAGATAGCCTGGTTGCTGCAAAACGCAGAATTAAATCCATGGAATATCCTTGCATTGACGTTTACAAACAAGGCTGCCAACGAAATGAAGGACCGTATTGGACTGCTTGTAGGTACCGAACGTGCACGCTATTTGCAGATGGGAACGTTCCATTCTGTGTTTGCCCGTATGCTGCGGGCAGAGGCCGACAAAATAGGTTTTACATCTAATTTTACCATATATGATGAGTCTGATTCGAGGTCGTTGATCAAGAATATTGTCAAACAAATGGGGCTGGATGACAAAATTTACAAGCCGTCAACGATACATTCGGTTATATCGATGCAAAAAAACCGATTGTATTCAGCCGGGCAATATGCCAAAGATGGCGAATTGTTGGAACGCGACCGCAGAAGAAACATGCCTGAAACATATAAGGTTTTCAAACAATATCAGCAACGATTGCAACAGGCTAACGCCATGGACTTTGACGATTTGTTGGTTCATACTTACCACCTTTTGAAAGAAAACGAAGCCGTCAGGCAAAAATACGCCGAACGTTTTCAGTATGTTCTTGTTGACGAATACCAGGATACGAACTATGTTCAGCAGCAGATAGTGTGGCTTCTTACTAAAGATAACAGAAGCATTACGGTGGTGGGCGACGACTATCAGAGCATTTACGCCTTTCGTGGAGCCAATATCAATAATATATTGAGCTTCAATAAGATATATGACAACGCAAAGATGTTTAAGCTGGAACAGAATTATCGTTCAACCCAAAACATTGTATCGGCTGCCAATTCGTTAATGAAGCACAACCGGCGACAGATTGAAAAGGACGTATTTAGCAAAAACGCATCGGGCGAAAAGGTCGATATTATTGAAACCATATCCGACAAACGCGAGGCAGCTATTGTGTGCCGTACAATAAAAGACATGATAAGGAAGGAAGGGGCACACTATAACGATTTTGCCATTTTATACCGGACAAATGCACAAAGCCGCCTTTTCGAAGAGGAAATGCGCAAGCCTGAAATAGGAATGGGCGAGCATTATCGAATATATGGCGGGCTTAGCTTTTATCAACGCAGGGAGATAAAGGATATTATTGCATACTTCCGCCTGGTGGTAAACCCCAATGACGAAGAGGCTTTCCGCCGTATTATCAACTATCCTGCACGAGGAATAGGCGATACTACGGTTCAAAAAATTATTGCTTCGGCACAACAACACAGCGTAAGTTTGTGGCAAGTGGTATGCAATCCTGTAGAAAACGAACTGAATGTTAATCGTGGAGCTATCACCAAACTGATGGCTTTTAAAACCCTTATTCAGCAGTTTATGGAGAAGTTGCCAACGGCTGATGCCTACACGCTGGGCAAGGAGATTGTAGAAAGGGCCGGAATCGGGCGTGAACTTGCGGCTGACAGCAGCCCCGAAGGTGACAGCAGGCGGGAGAATGTAGACAGTTTAATGTCGGGTATTGCGGAGTTTGTACAGGCACAACAGGAAGACGACGATGCCGAACACACGCGTTTAGCCGACTATCTTTCGACGGTATCGTTGATGACCGACATGGATAACGATGACAAAGAAGATGATAAAGACAAAATAACGCTGATGACTATTCATGCAGCAAAAGGACTGGAATTTAATACCGTTTTTGTGGTAGGATTAGAGGAAAACATCTTCCCGAGCCTGCTTTCAACCGATAATCCCGAGGCCATTGAAGAGGAACGGCGTTTGCTTTATGTGGCTATAACGCGAGCTGAAAAACATTGTTATCTGACGTGGGCACACAGTAGATGGCGTTATGGCAAAATGGACAGCTTTGTAAACCCCAGCAGATTCATCAGCGATATTGACACGAGGTTTACAAAGACAACTGTTGAGGGCGGACGTTTTGCCAATAACAGTCAGGATAGATGGACGGGGAACGATAACTTTTCTGACCGTCCGTGGCAACAACACTATGAGATTGACCAACCCTATACGGGCTATCGCGACTGGGGCAACAAATATCAACGCCAAAGCAACAGGATGCAGAACTCAAGGCCTGTTGCCGGACAGTTCATGGCTGATCCCCAGCCAAAGGTTACCAGACCACGCAAAGCGGAGTGTGCCATAAACCCTTTTTCATCGTCGTTTGAACGGAAACTGCAACAAGAGGGGCACTGGTCTAAGGTAACAAAGGCTATAACCAATGGCGGGCGGGCGTTCGAACGGCCATCGAATACACCATTAAAGGAAGGAAATATTATTGAACATCAACGATTCGGGCGTGGTACAGTAGTGAAGATAGAAGGGGCAGGGGAGAACCTTAAGGCAACTGTTGATTTTGATTCAACGGGCCGGAAACAGCTGTTGCTTAAGTTTGCACGGTACACTATTGTTGGTTAACCGAATATAAGAAGTAGTTTTTATGACGGGTTAATGACTTAACCTGTACGGCATCAGGCTTGTAAAGATAACTGATATTGATGTTATCTTATAAGCCTGTGGGCATATCTTTTCTGTGTTTGTTATATCATGTTGAGTGTTCGACGGCCGTCAG
>CALIIG010000215.1 GCA_938018155.1 uncultured Prevotella sp. | reverse complement strand
TGTAGAGCCGCTTGCCATCACCGCTTCACAACTGTCACAGCATTATGCCGACTGGGTTATCCTGTCGGATTTAACCATGACAGATGCCTCTGCGGGTCAGGATGCAACGGGTAATGTGCGGTTGCTCAATGCGTTTAACCAGCATGGTTATCAGGCACCGGCAGCCGGAGACAAGGTAAATGCAAGCGGAATAGTCTCCTCTTCGGTTGCTGACGGCGACTTTCTGAGCCTTGCAGGGAACGTTGCCACCCCGAGAAGTTACAATCCCGCAACCCATTTTTCACATGTTTATTCCTTTATGACACCCGCACACCCCAATGCCATCAACACCCCCGGCCTGCCGAAAACGGCGCGGGGCATCGTTTATGATATTGCAGGAAGACGTGTGGTTGCAGGGGCGGGCCGCCTGCCCCGGGGGATTTATATCACAGGCGGACGTAAAATAGTAGTTAAATAAGAATATTTACCGATATGAAGAAGTTTCTTATATTATTTTCTGCACTCTTGATTATAGCAGGGGCAGATGCGCAGGATACCCGCAAACTCAGGAGCATAAGTCTTACAACAGGAGTAAATGTAAACTTTGAGAAGAACGAAACTGACAGTGTTGTCTTCATTCTCAATGATGCCGGCGACACGCTTGGCGTAAAGGTTTATTGCAACAGTGCAAAGGGCGAAAAGGATTTCCTGCGTCGTTATGTCACGGGAATGGCCTGGTGGGATGCTTCCCCCGGCGTTAATCCCGCAGGAAACATCAACAGGAATACTGCCGCCGACCTGAAAAAGAACCCCCAGGGATGGCGTCTGGAGTTCCCACGCTTCTATCAGGGAACAGACAAGACATTTGAGGTTACCCATTCAACAGCCGATTACGGCATTACATATTCACTGGAATGGGACGGAACCCTGAAGGCAAACCGCTGGACCTGCTACGAGCTTTACGCCGGAAATATGAAGAAGAATGTAAAGCGTGGAAGCGATTTCAGAGAAGACACTGCTATACCTGCCGCCTGCCGCTCGACACTTGACGACTACAGAGGCTCCGGTTACAGCCGCGGACATCTGTGCCCTTCGAGCGATCGTCTGTGCTCGAAGGAGCAGAACTCGCAAACATTCTTCCTCTCGAACATGCAGCCACAGCTGCAAAGTCATAACGGAGGCATCTGGTCCAACCTCGAAAGCAAGGTGCGGAGCTGGGCCGGACATTACGATACACTGTATGTAGTGAAGGCCGCCACTATTGATGCCGCCAATATTATGACACATACTCCGTCAGGACTTATTGTCCCCAAATATTTCTACATGGCCCTTCTGGGCTATACAAAGGCTACGAACAGCTATCAGGCCGTAGGTATATGGTCGCCCCATGCCGGTGGCAGCACAACTGAATATATTCCGGTTAAGGAACTGGAGAAGCGTACGGGAATCGACTTCTTCTGTAATCTGCCCGACGAAATAGAAAAGAAGGTGGAAGCAGCCTTTGAACCCGGCCGTTGGAATTAGCCGGATATTCTCACAGCTCCTTGTGTTTCACGATACAGAGTCCAGGGAGCCTTCTTATTCTAGGTCAGAAAAATATGAAGACCCCCTTTGCCTGCCTGCGATATTGCCCCATTGTGAACGAAGAACATATCCGAGACAGAAACCTTCAGAACGCCCTTTATCTATTGACATAGTGCAGGTTCTGTCCATGCAGACAGTAGTGTAATTACTTTACTTGGTTTATTCGATAAAGGCATCCTTCCCGTAAAAGGTAAGGATGCCCGTTTTTTTATAAGCATCCCCTTTCCAGATATCCTCTTGCTTCAAAGAGGTTCTCATCTTCCTTTAATGGGGGTTTTCTCTTCCTTTACTCCGATGAAGCGGCCGGCTTCTTAATGTACGGTTAGTAAATCTTTAATGTTTGGAGAAGTTTTTTCTTGAAATTCAACCTGAGTTCCTCTCGTATCCCGTCCGCATATCCCTGTCTGACGTAGATATATCTGTCTGGTTCTGGTTTGGTTTGGCCCATGCTGCCAGTTTAAGCTGAAGACGAGCATGGTTGAAATAATCCCTTTTACAGGTTGCACATAATGTAAAGGGCAGGACAACATACTTGTTGTCCTGCCCTTTACATTATGTCTTTAAGCTGAACCAAGCAATAGCCCGGTCCTGATGTTCACAACTTATTTTACGTAAATTACAGCCAGACGGTTAGAAGTAACGCCCTTGACGCCCTCACCAGTAACCTTGTCAGCAATAACACCGCGCTTCTTGAGATAGTTGGCAACAACATCGGCACGAGCCTGTGACAGACGGTCATTGAATGCCTTTGGACCTTCCGGCGAAGCGGTACCTACAATCTCAACATGACTTCCTGCAGCAATCTTGTCAAGAATCTTCTTGTTGGCTGCAGTCAGAATCGACTTGCTCTGCTGGAATGTAATGAAGTAGAGATTCTCACAGCTGATAGACTTTTGCTCAACTTTCTCTGTAGGAACTTCCTTAACAACCTCAACTTCTTTAACAACTTCCTTGGGTTTGGCAGCCAGCTGAGTACGAAGATCGTTGATCTGCTCATTCAGTTCATCGAGGCTAAGCTTCTTGAAGTTGTGTGTACCATTGCTGGTGAGGAACTTATAGTTCAAACCAAGGAATAAACCGACCTGAGCGGCACGGCGGTCAAAGTGGATAGCGTCGCCGGGACCATTTGTAATGTTCCAGTAAACAGCTGGCTCAACGTAAAGCTGCCATGCCTTCTTTGCACCAAGATTCCATGCGAAGTCGAGACCTGTCTTTGCTGTCAACTCATCATCATCACCAGAATTGATAGAGTTACGAAGAATTTTATCACCGTAAAGAAAACAGTAACCAATACCTGCCTCAGCAATTACTTCAAACGTTTTCTTCTCATTATAGTTGAGGAAAAGGTTTGTAAGATTGACGGTTCCGTTAAGACCTACATTTATAATCTTTGCAAAAGTCTTGGCGTGGAGGAAAGTCCCGCGACGTGTGTCAACGCAGAATCCGTTATCACCAAAGTCTACTAAACCTTCAAGATTTGCACCAAACACAGGAGAAAAGTTCTTACCGAACTTAATACCTGCTGTGGGATTGAGAGGGAAAACATGGTCAAAGGTCATTGGAGTGGTAGCACCACCTTTAACACCTAAATACCAGTTGTCTAAAAATTTTGCCTTTTGAAGACCTTCTTGCGCACTTGCGCCGTTAATGCCAGCGGCAAATAACGTGATAGCTAATAAAAGCTTTTTCATAATTTGTATTATAAAAATGTTATAAAAAAATAATATCGAATTGCCAATTGAAACTTTTACGGCTGCAAAATTAAGTTGTTTTTTTTAATAAACAAATTTTTTTATGGAAATAACACATAAATTATGCTATTAGGCTCATTTTCTTGATTTTAAATAACGATTTCAAATAAATATGCTATCTTTGCGCTCAATATAAGCTTATTTCTGTTGTGTTGATAACATATGCAAAGGCTTTCTTTTGAGAATATTTGAAACGATAAAAGAAATATGTTGGAAAAGGATAGCAAGATTTTTGTAGCGGGGCATCACGGTTTGGTTGGTTCTGCCATTTGGAATAATCTTAAAAATAGAGGTTATAATAACTTAGTCGGGCGTTCGCATGCTGAACTCGATTTGACAGATCAGCTTGCAGTAAAACAGTTTTTTGATGAAGAACAGCCAGATGCCGTTATCCTGGCAGCGGCTTTTGTGGGTGGAATCATGGCTAACTCGCTTTACAGGGCTGATTTCATCATGCAAAACATGAAAATGCAATGTAATGTTATTGAGCAAAGCTACCTACATAAGGTTAAGAAATTGCTCTTTCTGGGTTCTACTTGCATCTATCCAAAGAACGCCCCACAACCAATGAAAGAAGATGCTTTGCTGACTTCTCCATTGGAATATACAAATGAAGAGTATGCCATAGCAAAAATTGCCGGTTTAAAGATGTGCGAAAGCTATAATCTTCAATATGGTACAGACTATATTGCCGTGATGCCGACAAACCTCTATGGCCCCAACGACAACTTCCATCTTGAGAACAGTCATGTCCTGCCGGCGATGATGCGTAAGATATATTTGGCCAAACTTATTCATGATAATAATTGGGATGCTATTCGAGTTGATATGGATAAGCGTCCCATTAATCCTACATCGAAATTGGCTTCGCAAATAGGAGAAAGGAACGTTGACGGCAAGGAGCCGGAGGAACGTATTCTCAAGGCACTCGCATTCTATGGTATAGACAATAATAAGGTGACATTATGGGGTGACGGTTCTCCGCTTAGGGAGTTCCTTTGGTCGGAGGATATGGCCGACGCTTCAGTGTATTTATTGCTGAATATTGATTTTAAGGATATAATTGGTATAGATAAATACTCTTCTGTTTTTTATGGAGCGAAGACAGATGGTGAGGTAAACCGTAATAATTCAGAGGGTCGGGGCGGTGCAATTCCTAACCTGGGCGAAATCAGAAATTGTCATATCAATATCGGAACAGGCAAGGAACTTACTATCAAATCTCTTGCAAAATTGGTTGTAAAAACGGTAGGCTTTGAAGGAGAATTGTGTTGGGATACAACGAAACCTAACGGAACGCCCCGTAAGCTTATTGATGTAAGCAAGCTCCACAGTCTGGGATGGCAACACAAAATTGAAATAGAGGACGGTGTTGAGAAACTTTACGAGTGGTATCGCAATTCATTAAAACAATAATTTTAAACGTCCCCTTATATAATAAAGGTGTATAAGGGTCAGGAAACTATGAATAAAATAGCATTAATTACAGGTATTACCGGACAGGACGGCAGCTATCTGGCCGAGTTTTTATTGGAGAAAGGATATGATGTACACGGCATTATTCGTCGTTCATCGGTTGATTATCGTGAGCGAATAGCGCATATTGAAGGGCAGCCTAAGTTCCATCTTCATTATGCTGACCTTGGCGACTCGATGTCAATCCTCAATGTAGTCAGCAAGGTCAGGCCTACAGAGATTTATAATCTCGCTGCGCAGAGCCATGTACAAGTAAGTTTCGATTCTCCCGAATTTACGGCAGATGTCGATGCTGTAGGCGTATTGCGCATTCTTGAAGCGGTTAGAATATGCGGCCTTACTGAAAGTTGCCGCATTTACCAGGCTTCTACGTCTGAACTTTATGGTCGCGTTGAGGAAGTACCGCAGAACGAAAACACCCCTTTCCACCCTTACAGCCCCTATGCTGTAGCCAAGCAGTATGGTTTCTGGATAGTGAAGGAGTATCGCGATGCCTACAATATGTTTGCATGTAATGGCATTCTTTTCAATCACGAAAGCGAGCGAAGAGGCGAAACTTTCGTCACACGTAAGATTACCCTTGCCGCTGCACGCATTAAGCAGGGAACGCAGGACAAGCTATATTTAGGCAACCTCTCCAGTCTTCGCGACTGGGGTTATGCTCGCGATTATGTAGAATGTATGTGGCTTATCCTGCAAAACAAGCGGCCTGATGACTTTGTAATCGCCACGGGTAAACAGCATTCTGTGCGCGAGTTTGCAACGCTGGCGTTCCATTATGTGGGTATTGACCTGCGTTGGGAAGGTGAAGGTGCTGATGAAAAGGGTATTGACACGGCTACCGGACGTGTGCTTGTCGAGGTAAGTCCCGACTTTTACCGTCCCACCGACGTGGTAAATCTCTGGGGAGACCCTACAAAAGCCAAAGCCGAACTGGGATGGAACCCCAACTCTACAAGCTTTGAGGCATTAGTAAAATTGATGGTTGATTCAGACATGAAGAAAGTAGCTGCCGACGATGCTGCTGCCAAAGTGCGTGTAAATCTTGAGGAATACCTCGAAAAAGGTATTGTAAAGTAGTATATTTGAGGTCTTATTCTGTTCTTGGGTTTTAGTAAAGAAAATAGGATAAGACCCATTATATATAATAAGGTGTACGCTTTCCCCTGGTTGGGAAAGCGTTTCCTGTTTTATAACAGATCGAGGTCTTCAGACGTAGTCTCTATAATCGCTGCAGCAATACTGTCTGCACTCTGCACAATACTGCATAAAGGGTATTTCTGTCGGGCTATATCGTAGTTGCGTTGGTCCTCATACGAGTTCATATTTATTCCCCATGCTCCCATGTGCCACCTTATGGCAAGCATTTCATCATCATGTAATTCCAGTCCGCTACAAAGCAACATGATGACCGATTTTTCTCCATGTCCCATAGGAAAATCCTTGTACGAAACACTGTACCCTTCGCTGTCTTCCCACTGTCCCAGCTTATTCTTGCGCCTTTTAACCGTACGTTTGTAAATATCTGTTTTGCAAACATCATGTAAAAGTGTAGTAATGATAATGCTTTCACGTTTCACTTCGTTCATCGCCGACGGGTCAAGCGTTTTCATTCCTTCCCAAATCATAAGTCCTGTTTTGCATACATTAAGACTATGCTGGCAAAGACCGCCTTGTTTATTCAGATGATGTCCCGCTGAAGCAGGGGCTTCGAAGAATCCGTCTTTTTCCAAATCTTCTATCACATATTCCATACCTTCGCGCCCTGTTGAGCGTAAAAGCTCTTCAAATTCCTGCTGATTCTTTTTGATGTCCATTGTTATTTTTCTGGTTCTGTTTTATCTGCAAAGATACTTATTGCAATGTTAATCTGCCCTAATGGGTTAAAACTTTTTTCCTATATATAGGTTTCATTCAATATATTTTCGTAATTTTGCACCCGAAATAGTCCGTTGAGGCTCGTATAAGTGGTGACAACAGGTCATCCGCCTTACGGAGAAACAGTTTATTAGTTAATAAAATGTACGCAATTGTAGAAATTAACGGTCAGCAGTTCAAGGCTGAAGCAGGCAAGAAGCTTTTTGTACATCACATGAAAGATGTTGAAGCCGGCAAGACCGTTGAGTTTAACAAGGTTCTGCTTGTTGACAAAGAGGGAGCTGTAACCGTTGGTGCACCTGTTGTAGAAGGTGCAAAAGTAGTAGTAGAAGTGGTGAATCCGCTCGTTAAAGGCGACAAGGTTGTTGTCTTCAAAATGAAGCGTCGCAAGGGTTATCGTGTAAAAAACGGTCATCGTGCACAGTTCACCGAAATTGAAGTTAAATCAGTAAACGCTTAAAACAAGGAGGTAATCAAATGGCTCACAAGAAAGGACAAACGAGTTCAAGAAACGGACGTGAATCAGCATCTCAGCGTTTAGGTGTAAAGATTTGGGGAGGTCAGAAGATTGTTGCCGGCAATATTATTGTCCGTCAGCGCGGTAACAAGCACTTCCCGGGGGAGAATGTAGCTCAGGGTAAGGACGATACTTTGTATGCTCTTGCAGACGGTATTGTTTACTTCCACAGAGGAGCGCGTGACAAGAGCACCGTATCGGTGTTGTCTCCTGAAGTTTACGCCGAAAAGACTAAAAAGGCTGAGGCGTAGCAAATAACAACAAAACTTATTCCAAACAAACATAGAAGCCTGTTCTCTACATTGGGAACAGGCTTTCTACGTTATGTAATATCTATGTCTTCGTTGTCTTATCTCCATACACGACTATAGTTTTTAGGGTAAATTATGGTATTAACGGTGTTTCGTTTACAATTGTTTTTCTATAAGTCATTTCTTTTGCCTTGATAAAAAAAGGCTACGAATCATTATGTCTCAAACAATAAAAGCGTGTCTTAAACGACTCTGTCTATCTTATTCTTCAATGAAAATATTTTGGGCATATATTTGATCATTATATATGTTTTTTAGTATTTACCATATTATCTTTATGAATTATGATTATCTTTGTCTTGTATTAAAGCTTACAAACTTATGGAAATGAAGAATATTAATGATACCATTAGGCGTCAAGACAGGTTGTTAGACAACGACCGTGCCATCGAACTTCTGCGCAAAAGTGAATATGGAGTGCTCAGCATGGTGTCGGAAGGTGAGGGCTATGGCATCCCCGTCAACTATGTTTGGGATGGTAAAACCAGCATCTATATTCACTGTGCACCCGAAGGCCGTAAGTTAAAGGCTATCCGAGAAAATCCTAATGTGTCATTGTGTGTGATAGGACGTGTTCATCTGTTGCCTAAAAACTTTACAACAGAATATGAGAGTGCCATCTTCTTTGGCAAGGCAAGGGTCGATCTTTCTGACGATGAGAAAATGGCCGCGTTGCATCTTCTCATCGACAAACTTTCGCCCGAGTTTAAAGAGCTTGGCGATATTTATGCACATAAAAGTTTTCACCGGGTTGAGATTATCCGTGTAGACCTCTCAACTTTCAGCGGAAAGCGTAAAAAACTTAAGAAGGCTCCCGTTTATTAAACGGGGCTTTCTACTTCTCGATATTCTATCTTAACCCTTTTGTTCAATGCTTAAATGTTAAAGAAACTGTTTGTATTATGGGCTTTTCTTATCGTGTTTATTGGAGCAAAGGCCCAGACACTGCATGAGTTTGCGAAGACACCGCAGGGCCTTCCACTCATGGCACCTTGCACTTCCTGTCAAAATTATTGTGCCTCACTGTCGTTTTCGCCTGATAAAAAGCAGGTATTGGTGTTACAAAGAACGGCAGGAAAGGACGGGAAAATTGGCGAAAAGGGTCTGATGTCGCTATATCAAAAGGGTGACACTGTGCCGTTATGGACCGAGCCATGCAAGGTACAAACTACCCTTTCAGTGGGTAGTTCGGTGCTTAGTATTCCCCTAAGGTTCCAGACCGCATCACGCCCTACGGCATTTTAATGCCTAACGGTTCAAAATATACCATGCTGGGAATGGACGGAACCACCAAAAAATGGGAACAAAAACTCTATCCTGTCGCCGTCTTCGACTCGTTAGATGTCATTGTTGGCTACGCATCGGTAATGTCGAATAAGCTGATGGGCATCCGCTTAAGCACGGGAAAGAAACTTTGGGAGGCCAAATCGCCGCACTCCTTATGCAATGGTTGGGAGCGAATGACGATGGCAGACGACTCGCTGATGGTAGTCGTGAACGACCGTGTAGACTTTATTCATCCGCTCACGGGCTTTCAGGGGCAGTTTAAGGTGCACACAGGGCTGCCGCGAACAGGCAAGAATCTGCTTACGGCTTTTGCCGCAGGGATTGCTTTGGGTGCCGTAGCGGCAACGGTAGGCTATAATCCTTATATTGTCCCGGGCATTAGTAGTAGTACTATTACCACCACATCGTCGCCGGCTTTATACGATAACGGGTGGTGCTTTGTGTCGGATCGTGACAGCATTTATTGTCTTTCCACGACAGGAAAAGCCATATGGAGCCGTGCCCTTCCCAAGCGCGAGGCCGGCAATGCAGCACTTAAAGTGCAGGGCGATACGCTGATTATGCTGAACTATGCTTTTGGTTTACAGGACGATCGCCTGATGAAAGCCGTAGGCCGTCCGTTTGTAGCGGCCTTCAATAAGGCAACAGGCGAGCAGCTTTACCTGCGTTATCTGACGGAGGATACGAAAGCAATGGTCGAGGGTTCGCACATAGGCGCGTCGTCTGCCTTTCTGATGGTGGCCGACCGTATGGCGTATAAACCTTTCGCCGACAGCACCATGACGGTGCGTCCGTGGAACACAAAGGCCTACGGCGAGCTTGAATGGCTGCCCGGCGACACCGTTTACACCTTCCGTCAAAACGATGAAGACCTTACGCCGCTGTTCTCAAACGATTCGGTTTGCGTCGTGCAGACATCCAAAGGCCTGCTGAAAGTGGTAGACCGTCAGCTGAATATTATTGACGATTATCAGGCCAGGAACCTTTATTTTAAGTTTATTCCCTGCGGCCCCTGCTTGGTAGTGTATAACAAAATAGTGGGAAAGGACAGCGATTACTGGATTATTCGCCGTGACGGTACGGGCGTAGCCCACATTGATGTGCCCGTCAACAAGATGCTTTCCCGTGACAACACACTGTACATTCTGTCGTCGGATAAAATATTTACCGTTGACACCACCCGCCTTTAACCTTCAAAACGTATTACCTTATGAGAAAAATCTTGTCAATCCTCCTGTATATTGCATTCTCCGTTGCATCAAATGCCCAGGACGTTTTCGAAAGAGCCGGGCACTCTTATCACCCACGAAGCACATACTGGAACCATATAAAGCCCGGCTTCGTGCCCATTCGCAGCGGCTATGCCGGGCAGGACGACCGTGGGAAGAACGTGCGATGGCCGCGTAACCGTTCTTTTTATCTGATGCTCGGCTACGAGTTTTGACGCCGCTTGCCGACGGAAGGCAGGGCACAGAACGCAAACGGGGGAGGCACACATCGGTGTGCTTCCCCCGCTATTTTATCAGTTAACGTTTAACTTAACGCTTATCCTATTTCTATCTGATGTTGTGGTTCAGCCTGCTTTTTCTCGAGTTTGGGCAGGTTAATCTGCAGAACGCCGTTTTCAACCTTGGCTGAAATCTTGTCGCGGTCAACGTCATCGGGCAGGGCATAGCTCTGTTCGTAGTTGCTGTAATTGAACTCACGGCGCAGATAATGCTCCTTTTTATTCTCGTCTTTATGCTCAAACTTGGCCTCAATCTTTACGCAAAGGTTGCCGTCGTTGTCGATATCTATGCGGCAATACTCCTTTTTCAGTCCGGGAGCAGCCACTTCCATCTCGTAACTTTTATCAGTTTCCTTTACATTTACAGCCGGAGCGGTAGCATTCAAACGTGGCATCCACTCGGTATCAAAGAAGTCATCAAACAAGTTCGACATCCAATTGTTGTTTCTTTTAGCTAACATCATATTAATTACCTCCTGATATTCTATCTTATATTTTATGGGTTTAAAGTTTGAATAATCCAAGCTTCGTGAGCTTCTCAAATTCATTTTTCATATTTACAAAGTGCGTGCCGTAGCAGTTTTATGGTATTAGACATGTCATTGTGACATTACTCAGTGCCAATGTGGCACAATAAAATATTTTTGTATCATGCCTTTACCAGCGGGTTGTATGTCGTGATGTTTTTGTGAATATTACGTATGGCCGAAAT
>CALIIG010000214.1 GCA_938018155.1 uncultured Prevotella sp. | reverse complement strand
ACCACACTTTGATACACATTTCCGAAACGATCAGTAACGCGAACCGTTACCTTTGCATCGTTACGCGTAGGCGTGCAGCGAAAAAGATGGCCGGTTTTTACGGGGCTTATCCAGTCGTAAACCACCTGTTTTTTGTTCGCGCATATCGCAGAGGCCACCGGGTCGAAGCCTGTAAACTGCTTCATCTGCCCCATGAGCCTGCCATTTTCAAGCCATTCAACGCGCCATGCCTCGTCATAATTCCATACGTTGGCAATAACGTCAGTGGGAAATTCTTTCGACGAGCCTGCAGGATACGTGCGCAACTGGTAACCGGCATCGCGGCCGAAGCTGTGGTAATACCACGTAACGCTGTCGCCATTTACGTCATAAACGCCACATCCGCGGGGCGTACCGTCCATGCAAACATCCGCTTTCCACCATATTCCACATACTGCAGCCGTGTTGTGTTCGAAGAGATGGTTGTTGAAAACAATGTTCTGGTTCCAGTGAGTATGGCCTGAAAGGATGTGCGTTTGGTAAGGTTTCAGCACCTCATACAGCGCAGCGGCGTTGCTGATATACTCCATATCGGCCGTGTTAAAGGCTATCTTCTTCGTCGGGTTCGACGGAATGTGCATGGCTACAAACACCAATGAGCCTTTCGGTACATAGCGAAGGTCGTGCTCCAACCACCTGAACGTGCGCTCATCAATATATCCGATGTACTGGTAATCGCGGCCGGTGCAGAAACAATCGTCCAGAATGATGAAGTGAGCCTTGCCACGGTTGAACGAATAGGTGACGGGACCGAAATAGCTTTCAAACGTCTTCATCGAGCCTTCAAAGGTGCGGCTCGGCGGCATTTCCATATCGTGGTTGCCAATTGCGCGGTAAACGGGCATGTCGAGCGGGGCTACGGTGCGGATGTAATCGGGGTAAAGCGACTGCACGTTGCCCACAATGTCGCCCAAATCAATGGAGAAAACATCCATCGTTTTGCGCCAGGGAGCCACTAATTTCGACATGTCGGCCACGTCGTTAGCATATCCTTTGGTCAGGTCAGCGGCCTCAGCTACCTGCACATCTGCTTGTGCGAGAAAGCGAAAACGACTGCCTGCATGGGGCAGCGGGCGCAAACGGAAATTGCACTGCTGCACATCGAGCTTGCGGTTCAGCAGCTGATAGAACTCGGGAATGGTGCCATCGCGGCGCGATACTTCAAAACCCGACGGCACAGACAGGAATACATAGCGCGCGTCGTCGTCGGCTTCCATTTCAAAACAGCCCGCAGCATCGGTGCTTACACAACGAAAGCCATCGCTGACAACAACGCCGGCGATGCCCTTTTCTTCCGAAACCACGCTGCCCTTTACAAGCAGATGCTTTGCGCTTACCTGCAGGTTCGCGCAAAGCATCAGTGTAAAGAAAAGTATTAATGGCTGTTTGTATCCCACCATACTCGTATATTCATGCCGTCTCCCTTACCGCCATTGAGCGTGCTTTTCTTAGTATTGGGGTTGTCACGACGCTCTGCATCGGGATAGCGCAGCTTCTTGACGAACTCGCCTGATGCCGGATTGATGTCGGGATTATCGCTCTTATATACCGGCTTCAGCTCGGGATAGCCCGTTCTTCTGAACTCAGCCCACGCCTCATTACCGTCGGGATACAGCGCAATCCACTTCTGGGTGATGATCTTTTTCAGCTTAACGTCAGTGGGTGCAGCACTGTTCCATGCCACGTTGCCGGTGGTAATGTAGGTATTATCATTCGCCGTTGTGTACAAACTTGCGGCTACTCCGGCACGTGCTTCGGCGAAAGAGGCGCGTATTCCTGCCTCATAGTTGGCCTGTGCACTGCCTGCTCCGGCCCAGCCGCGCACGGCAGCCTCGGCCTTTAAGAAGCAAACCTCTGAATAACCCATGACTTTTAGCGGCAGCGTTAGCACGGTATTGGTAATATCTGTGCCCGTTGAGTTCCACTCGGGAAAGGCCTGAAGCCCCCAGGGAGCAGAGTTGTTGTCGACACTGTACTGGACATAGCCGTCGGCATCCGGTAACAAGCGCACGGGGTCAGTGAGGCCATTGGGAACCCCCTGGAACTGCTTGCCCTTGAATGTAGCCAGCGTTCCGTTCACCTGTGCTTCGTGATAGCCGCGCGTCTGGCCGAACCACATGGGCATTCGAGGGTCAAAAACCGTGCTCTCGTGCTTGAAAATGTTCTCCATTGTCTTGCTCATTACAAAGCTGTTCCATGCGCAAATCATGTACAATGGGTGGCCCCAGCCGGCCGTTGCAAACACTTTTTCCATGGCACTTTCGTCCTCATTGTTCATCACTCCTGCCGCAAGGGCAGCCTCTCCCTCGGCTTTTGCCTTGGCGGGATCGATGTTAGTGAGGCGCAATGCATAGCGCAAGCGCAGCGAATTGGCAAATTTTCTCCACTTCTGTGTATCGCCGGCGTAGATCAAATCCTGCTCCTGGGTGCAGGTTTCCTGATTGGCAAGATTCTGCCCAAGCACGTCAGAGGCTTCGGTTAATTCCTTAAAGATGTCGTAATAAATATCTTTTTGCGCGTCGTAAGCAGGGCCGTCGTTGCCCAATGCCGCTTCAGAATAAGGCATATCACCGTATATATCGGTCATGGCGGCGGTGCGCTCGGCCACGATAATGCGCATCATCTGGTAGATATTATTGTATGACGGATTCTCCGTTACTTCGTTCTTGAGCACTTTCAGGTGCTTAAGCGCACTGTAATAAGGGTTCCAGAAGCCTGCCACGGCCCAGCCATCGTTGTATCCGTAGCGGTCAGAGTTCCAGCTTGCATGGGTATTGGCAAAATACTGTGCGTAGAATTGTGTGTACAAATTCTCCCCACGCTGGTAGGGATCA
Source organism: uncultured Prevotella sp. (assembly GCA_938018155.1). GTDB lineage: Bacteria > Bacteroidota > Bacteroidia > Bacteroidales > Bacteroidaceae > Prevotella. Next base: position 9,375 of record CALIIG010000214.1, on the reverse strand, counting down.
CAGCTTACATTGGTAACCAGTTCGATGACAGTGGGCAGCGTATAGGCCGGACTGACCTTGTTGGCAGCGGCCGGATTGGTATTCATGCTGTCGAAATTGCCGGTACATGCCGTCAGCAAGGGAAGGGCAAGAGCACAGCATCCGATGAATTTATTGAGGTATTTCATAATCATTCGTTGTATTTAGAATTTAACATTCACAGAGAAACCGATAGCGCGTGTGGGCGGCAGGGAAGCGTATTCAAACGCCTGGGCATAGTCTTCACGTGAGAATGACGACTCGGCACTTACGGGAGCGTCCTTAAAAAAGTAGAAAAGGTCGCGGCCTACAAGCGATAATTTCACAGCCTGAAGCGGCGTCTTCGTGAGCCATTTCTTCGGCAGCATCCAGCCAAACGCCAGTTCAGCCATCTTCACATAGGTGCGTTTGTACATAAATTCTTCAGCAACGGCCGACGGACCACCTATGGAATTGTAGAACGCTTCGGCCTTAACGCTTGTGGTATTCGGTAGTCCGGTTGCCTCTACCAAGCCATTAAACACCATCCCGTCGCGGCCTTCCAGACTGCGTTTCGAGTTACCGGCCGTGCTTGCATAGGCATCTGTCATCGAGATAAAGTCGCCACCGTAGAGCATATCAACCAGTGCGGTGAACGAAAAATCCTTATAAGTTACGGTATTGCCTACTGAACCGGTCCACTTCGGCATCATGTTGCCGATAACCTTGTCGGTTTCTTTCAGTGGCAAACCATCATTACCTACGAGCACATTGCCTTTATTGTCGCGCTTATAAGCGTTTTTAGCAACGATGTCGCCGAACTGACTGCCTTCGTTTACCACCACCGACGCCACGCGGGTTTCGCCTAATGTGTAACGCTTTATCTGGTCAGTGAGGCGGACGCACTTCGTACGGTTCGAACCCCAGTTTAAGTTTACATCCCATCTCCAGTCCTTATTTACCACTGGTGTGCCGTTAATCATCAGCTCAATACCGTGGCTTGATATTTCGCCTGCGTTTACCATGCGGGCCTCGTAGCCTGAAGACGATGCGGTTCCTATGGATAATATCTGGTTGTGTGTTTTGGTATTGTAATACGTAAAGTCAATACCGAGGCGGTTTTTCAGCATGCGATATTCGAGTCCAAGCTCCCAGGAGTCGGTCTTTTCTGGTTTTAAGTCGAGCAAAGGATAGCTTGAAGGCAGCTGCATTTCGAGCAACGAGTTGACCTCGCTCGAGCGTGTGCTGTAAGTATAAGCTATTTGATACGGGTCGGTATCGTTACCAACCTGTGCCCACGACGCGCGCAACTTCAGGTAATCAATCTGTTCAGGCAGCTTAACCATTTGCGAAACGATGCCCGAAAGGCTCACCGAGGGATAGAAATATGAGCGGTTGCTCTTCGGCAATGTTGAAGACCAGTCGTTACGTCCCGTCACATCGAGGTAGAGCATGCTCTTGTATCCCACGCTCCCACTGAAGAAAACGCTCTGTATTTCTTTCTTCGAGTATGATTCCGAAGCCAGGCGTCTTTCGCCGTTGCCCATGTAGATGAAGTGCGGAATCTGCAGCAAGCCCGCGTCTCCGGCCAGTCCGTCGTGCGAAATATTGTAAAGAGAGGTTCCCAAATTCGCATTAACGTCGTAGTCGCCAAAGCCTTTATTGAACGAAAGTATGAGGTCAGTGTTGAACTCTTTCGTCGTATTGCGGCTCTGACTGTACTGCGAAACATCGTTCGAACCGTCGTCGAGATACATCACATAGTTCCTGTACTTGTCATTATACATATCTAAACTTGCACGTCCCGTGAGCTTCAGATAGTCGGTAAACGTAAGCGTGGCACTGGCCTGACCCATCAAACGGTCGCGAACGTTTTCGTTACCGTTCTCCCTCATAATCTGACTGTACGGGTTAGAATTGTCATTTGACGGACCCGCCCAGTTGATAGTGCGGTTGTTGATAATAAAATCGTGGTTGAGATCCTGCAATCGAATGCTCCTCGGCATTTGCACAAAGCGTTGCATTATGCCGTATTCGCCCATGCCCGGAGCGTTGCGAGTAACCTCGTGCATGTAAGTTCCCTTGATGCCTACGCTAATCCAGCTGTTGTTCATCTCGCTGTTTACACCAAAGTATTGGCGGTCGAGCTTGTGGTTCGGCGTCACACCCTTGTTGCGTGAATCGGTAAACGACAGGCGCGTACGGGCGTTCTTGCCGCCTGCCGACGCTACTATCGAGTTGTTAATCTGGCTGCCTGTATTGTAGAAATCTTCTATAAAGTCCTTCTGCGGCAGCATTTTGTAGGTACGGTTATTGGGGTCTCCATACAGCACTTTGCGCCAGTTGTCAACCTCCTGCCCCTCCATCTTCGGGCCCCAGCTGCCTGTTGCGCGCACGTTGAACTGGCCATCGGAGCCCTGTCCGTACACGTTCTGGTATTCATAACCACTGTAGATGTTTGTAAATTCGACGTTACCGCTATACTCGAACGTCAGCGGCTGCCCGTAACTGCCGCTTTTTGTCGTAACGATTATTGCACCGTTCTGTGCCCTGCTGCCATAGAGAGCTGCTGCGTTGGCACCCTTAAGCACCGATATGGTGGCAATATCCTCGGGGTTAATCTGCGATGCAGAGCCATAGCTGTCGGTGCCTCCCCACTGGGTTGCCGTTTGTGACGACTCGTCGTTTACGGGTATTCCGTCAACAACCCAAAGGGGCTGGTTGTTGCCTCCCAGCGAATTCAAACCGCGCATTACTATGCGTGTCGACCCGCCAAGACCGGTTCCCGACTGCGTAATCTGCACACCGGCAACCTTTCCCTGCAGCATGTTCGCCACAGATGCTGACTTATTCTCGGTCAGTCCCGTTGTGTTCACCTCCTGAAGTGCATAGCCGAGTGCCTTCTTTTCGCGCTTGATGCCGAGCGCGGTTACCACCACCTCGTTCAGTTCATTGTCTTCAGCACTCATCGAAATTTTCAAATCGTTCTTTCCTTCCACGGCAACCATCTTGTCGCCATAGCCTATGTAGCTGACGGCAAGGGTGGCACCGGGTTTCACTTTCAGCGTAAAGCGGCCGTTGACATCGGTTACTGTACCATTGCGTGTGCCGTCTTCAAACACACTGGCACCGATAATGGGTTCACCTTTCTCGTCAACAACCGTTCCGGTAACGGTTTTCTGCTGTTGCACAATTTCCGTCGTCGACGGCACACCACGGGCAGCAAAGGCTCCCTGTGGCACAGAAAGCATCATACCACCCAGCAGAATGGCCGATGCTGTTCCAAACTTCTTAACGTTCGTCATAGTTAAAAGCTCTTAGTTAAACGGTTATATTTTTTTGTTTTTATTGTTTTAATGCAGCAAATTTAATATAATTTGCGGAAACTTCCAAAATTATTTTCATAAATTTATCGGATTATATTAAAAACTTCTTATAATCCTACCCCTTTTTCAATATCATTTATACCGGTTCTGACTACAGAGTGTTGAAATGTTTCTAATATAATAAGGTGTAAGCCATAAGCCTTATGCTCCTTCCCGGCAAAAGGTGCAGTGTGTAAACCTGCAGGCGGTTAATCAGGAAGTTAGCCGGCTTTCCCGTCTGCCGTTTCGATGTGGCAGACAGACCATACAACCCGGTTCCCGCCGGCCCGGGCCCGAAACGGTATAACCATAAGCCCATACAGCGAAACCCTTTACACCACGGTAGTCATTGTCCGACGGCCGCCGTACGCACTGTTGACGGCCGTCACACCCGTTGTCCGACGGCCGCCGTACGCGCTGCTGACGGCCGCCGAACGATGACCCTTATGCAACAAGGGAAAAACAGCTATGCCTGAATTTGAAAACACATACACCGTAATGATTTATCTGTCAGCGCATTATCGTTTATGAGAGATGGACCCCAACCAGCTGCCCAAACCACGCTCTCCTGTCATACCAGCCTCACCGTCTCCCGACGAAGCCGGCACAAAGTACAAACAAAATTTTTGCAAACGCCTGCCAATTCTATGATCATTTGCGATCAACTGTGCCCAAAAATATGTCATTTAGTTTTGCAATCTGAAAAATATTTCGTAAATTGCGGCCGATTTTTAAAAAATACAGATACTAACACGCACCAATAAACCCAAAACAATATGTCAAACAGGCGAGATTTTCTGAAGAAGATTACTGCAGCGGGTATTGCCGCAGCCGCAGCACCCATCATCACGAAGGGCGAAAACATACGTATTATTAACGAACCTGCCGCGCTGCAAAAGCCCGCCAGGGGCGGTGCAGCGGGCAGCCTGATAGTGCCTAAAAAGGCCGGATTACCCATTACAGGCACGTTCCTCGACGAAATATCGCACGACATTCCACATCAGAACTGGGGATTAAAAGAGTGGGATCAGGACTTCCGTTACATGAAGTCTATCGGCATCGATACGGTGATAGACATTCGCTCCGGCTACCGTAAGTTCCTTACTTACCCCTCTCCCTATCTGCTGAAAAAAGGCTGCTACATGCCCTCTGTCGACCTTATCGAGATGTTTTGCACGCTGGCCGACAAATACAATATGAAGTTTTACTTCGGCCTTTACGACTCGGGCCACTACTGGGATACGGGCGATATGTCGCAGGAACTGGAAGACAATAAGTATGTTATCGAAGAGGCGTGGCAGCGATATGGCCATCACAAGAGCTTCAAAGGCTGGTATATCAGCACCGAAATAAGCCGCCAGACGAAGGGAGCCGTCAATACTTTTCATACCATGGGCAAGCAATGCAAGGACATTTCAGGCGGGCTGCCCGTTTTCATATCGCCGTGGATTGACGGCAAGAAGGCTGTTATGGGCACGGGAAAAATGACGAATGACCAGGCCGTAAGCGTGCAACAGCACGAGCGTGAGTGGAATGAGATATTCGATGGCATACATGATGTAGTTGACTGTTGCGCCTTTCAGGACGGGCATATCGACTATGACGAGCTGGATGCGTTCTTTTCAGTGAACAAGAAACTGGCCGACAGGTACGGCATGCAGTGCTGGACGAACGCCGAAACATTCGACAGAGACATGCCCATTCACTTCCTGCCCATCAAGTTTGACAAGCTGCGCATGAAGCTCGAAGCCGCCAAACGCTGCGGCTATGACAAGGCAATTACGTTCGAATTTTCCCATTTCCTCAGCCCGCAGTCGGCTTATTTCCAGGCCCATCACCTGTACAACCGCTACTGTGAGTATTTTGAGATAACGCCTGCCAATTGTTAAGCAGGTAACAAGACATTATTATAACATCAGCTTTTCATCATGAACTACCGTCTTGGATACGTATTTTTTCTGGCCCTCGTTGCAGCATTGGGGGGCCTTCTCTTTGGTTACGACACGGCTGTAATATCCGGAACCATCGACCAGGTGGCTGAACAGTTCCACCTCGACTCCATCATGCAGGGATGGTATGTGGGTTGTGCCCTCATCGGATCGATATTCGGCGTGGCCGTTGCCGGCATGCTGAGCGACCGTCTGGGGCGTCGTCCTACCATGCTTCTGTCGGCCGTGATGTTTACTGTGGGCTCAATCGGGTGCGCAATAGCCACATCATTCACCGAACTTGTGATATACCGCATTGTGGGCGGCGTAGGTATCGGTGTGGTTTCCATCGTTGCACCTATTTATATTAGCGAAATATCCATCACGCGTTACCGCGGCCAGATGGTGTCGCTGTATCAGCTTGCCGTGACCGTCGGGTTCCTGGCGGCCTACCTTGTCAACTATCTGTTGCTCAACAACTCGCATACAGCTTCATACGGTATGGGCCTTTTGCAAACGCTTTTCGTTACCGAGGTGTGGCGTTCCATGCTGGGAATGGAGACGTTGCCGGCACTGTTCTTCTTCACCATCATCTTTTTCATACCCGAAAGCCCGCGCTGGCTCATCGTCAAACAGCAGGAAAGCCGGGCACAAAACATCTTTTCGAAAATTTATACTACGGCCGAAGCTGTAGCCAAACAGGTGGCCGACACGCGCTCTACCATCGCCGGGGAGGTGAAATCGGAGTGGAAAGAGCTGCTGAAACCGGGCATTTTTAAGGCCGTTATTATAGGTTCGGCCATTGCCATTCTGGGGCAGTTTATGGGTGTCAACGCCGTTCTTTACTACGGTCCAAGCATATTTAAGGACGCCGGTTTTGAAGATCCGCTCTTCGCTCAGGTGCTTGTGGGCGTGGTCAATACGCTTACAACCGTTATCGCCATGTTTATCATTGACCGCGTGGGCCGCAAAAAGCTCATATATTATGGTGTATCGGGCATGATTATCTGCCTGCTGGCCATCGCCTTCTATTTTGTATTCCACGAGAAGTTGCACCTTTCGTTTGTCTTCATGCTGGTGTTCTTTCTGCTGTATGTCTTTGCAACGGCCATATCAATCAGTGCAGTTGTGTTTGTGTTGCTGTCGGAAATGTATCCCAACAACGTCCGCGGGCTGGCTATGTCAGTGGCCGGACTGGCCCTCTGGACGGGCACATTCCTCATCGGTCAGCTCACACCGTGGATGCTTGAAAACCTTAGTCCCGCAGGCACCTTTGCGTTATTTGCCGTGATGTGCGTGCCTTACGTTCTTATTATGTGGAAACTTGTGCCCGAAACGGCAGGCATGTCGCTCGAAGATATAGAACGTTATTGGACGAAAAACAAAGCGTAACGTTTATTAAAAACACTATTAACGCTATTCATCAACACCTGTCAGACAAGCTGTTTACCCATGAATCGTTCGCACGCGCTTGACGCATTGAGAGGCTATGCCATCATGACGATGATACTTTCGGCCACTGAAGCCTTCAGTGTTCTGCCGCCATGGATGTATCATGCGCAGGTGCCGCCTCCCGATCACGCCTTTAATCCGCACATCTATGGCATTACATGGGTTGACCTTATTTTCCCTTTTTTCCTGTTTTCCATGGGTGCAGCCATACCGTTGTCGTTCAGGAGGCAGATGGAAAAGGGAACAACGCGCGGGCAATTGTTATGGAAAAGCATCGTCAGATGGCTTAAGCTGACGTTCTTTGCCATCTTTATTTACCACATGTTCCCCTTTATGATGGGGTACAAAACAGAGGCTTTACACTATGTTGTGCCGCTGGCGGCCTTTGGTTTGCTGTTTGTTTTGTTCATGCGTAACCCGTTCAGGCTGTCGCGTCGCAACAATCGCATTGTCAATGGCTGCGCGTATATCGTGGCCATAGCGTGGATGCTGCTGCAGCCTTACGTCGGTGGCGAGGTGTTCAGTTTGCAGCAAAGTGACATCATTATTCTTATTTTGGCCAACACGGTGGTCACAGGCTCGGCGGCCTTTCTGCTTACAGCCGATAAGCCTGTGTGGCGAATGGCACTTATTCCTGTTATAATGGCACTGTTCCTCGGGGCTAAAACCGATGGTTCGTGGCAGCAACAGTTGCTGGCCTACACGCCTGCTTCGTGGCTTTGGCAGAGCAGCTATCAGGAATATTTGCTGGTAATTATACCGGGAACGCTCGCAGGCGACATGCTATGGCGGTGGCTTCACGAGCCGGTAAGCAGGCCAGCGGCAAGTAACGGCACGGCAAGATGGACGGCTTTATTGAGTTTTCTGCTTATCGTTACAAATGTGGTTACACTGTATAACCGCTGGCTGCCGGCAGGTTTCCTGCTATCTGCCATCATGGCTACGGCGTTAATTGTGATGCTTAAGCCCGTAAACAGCGAACAAACCTACTGGCGGCGGCTGGCCGTTATGGCGGCATGGCTGCTGCTTACAGGCCTGCTGGCAGAATCGTTTGAAGGCGGAATACGGAAAGATGACGTCACCATGAGCTACCTCTTTACGACGTCATCGCTGGCAGTTTACGGCTTATTATTCTTTACCATATTGTGCGACCACTTCCACATTACGTTTATTTCGTGGCCGCTCGAAATGACAGGGCGCAGCCCCATGGTAGCTTATGTAGCCTCGTCGATGGTGGTAATACCGCTGATTACGCTCGCAGGCTTATGGCCTTTATTCGAAAATATGGCACAAACACCGTGGCTGGGGTTCGCCCGTGGCGTAATTCTTACAACGCCAAGTATGGCTGTTGCCATAGCGTGCAGCCGCTTAAAATGGTATTGGAAAACCTGATTGGCGCACCAAAATCAAGTAAAAAACATCTACAAAAGCCAAAAAAGCATACATATCACCTTTATTATTGATATTAATCGGTGATATATAAACTTTTTCGTATCTTTGTCAACCGAAAATCATCAAAACCATGACTCATATCTTTAATACCGGAGACGGAAATAAAAATGATGCCTATAAACTAAGCATTATCGACTATTTCATACAAAATGGCAATGCAACGGTCAATGATCTGGCCCGTTTTACCGGCGTAAGTATGCCCACGGCGTCGAAACTTGTGGGCGAATTGTGCGAAGCGGGATATGTAAACGAGTATGGAAAACTGGAAACAGACGAGGGCCGCAGGCCGCAATTGTATGGCATTAACCCCTCTTCGGGCTATTTCCTTGGCGTTGATTTCAATCAGGGTTCCGTCAATATCGGACTGATAGACTTTACCGGACATCTGGTGGATATGCAACTGGGCAAGCCCTATGTTCAGCAAAACACCATGGAAAGCCTCGATGAACTATGTGGCATCATTAATGACTTTACAGGCAATATCGACATTCCGAAGGAGAAAATACTGACGCTTAACGTCAATATTTCGGGACGCGTCAACCCGGATTTGGGTTATAGTTACAGTCTTTTCAACTTTTCAGAAGTGGCATTAAGTACGCTTATTGAAGAGAAAACCGGCATTCCCACGACGATAGACAACGATTCCCGTGCCATGGCTTACGGCGAATACATGGTCGGTTGTGTCAAGGGTGAGAAGAATGTGCTGTTCATCAACATCAGCTGTGGGCTGGGAATGGGTATCATTCTCAACGGAGAGGTATATAAGGGACGCTCGGGTTTCTCGGGCGAAATAGGACACATCCATGCCTTTGACAACGAACTGATATGCCATTGCGGAAAGAAAGGATGCCTGGAGACGGAAACCTCGGGAAACGCTTTTTACAGAATTGTGAAGGAACGTATCAGTGCAGGTGAGGCGTCGACGGTGAAAACCGACAAGAACGGCAATTTTACCTTTCAGGATTTAATAGATGCTGTGAACAACGAAGACTCGTTATGTATTGACGTTATTGACAGCATCGGCCATAAATTAGGCTTGCAAATATCGGCCCTTATCAATATTTTCAATCCCGAATTGGTTGTTATTGGCGGAAGTATGGCCGCTACGGGCGTTTACTTGCTGCAAGCCATCAAGTCGGCTGTCATCAAATATTCGCTTAGTCTGGTACATAAAGACACAC
>CALIIG010000213.1 GCA_938018155.1 uncultured Prevotella sp. | reverse complement strand
GCAATGCTGTTCGGCAGCAGGAAGATATTCCACCCTATGCCATAGCTTATCATGGCTATGCCAATCATGATGTAATCTCTTATTTCGGTGATCAATAAACTCTTCTTCTGGCTCATGTTTTTAGTGCGTTAAGCTTGTTCCCCCTGACGAAAACCGGCGCAAAGATAATGATTAATCCTGAAATGCATTTACTTCAAACGCCATTTCTTTTGCGCCGTCGCCTACAGCCCGCACAGTTGGGCCAGCGCGCGGCTTATGCCGTCGTTGTCAACGCTCGTCGTCACATAGTCGGCCACAGCCTTGACGTTGTCCTTCGCGTTGCCCATAGCTACACCCGTTCCTGCCCGACGGAGGATGGAAATATCATTGCCACCGTCACCAAAGGCGATGGTTTCGCTCACGTCCAGGCCCTCATGGGCGCAGAGCGTAAGCAGTCCACGGCCCTTGTCGGCGCCGGTATGGGTTATATCTGTAAAGAAATTCGACCACCGTGCACTGATGCTTTCCTTAAGATGGGGAACAATTTGTGCCTCTTCTTCGGGTGTAAAAAACGGGCTTACCTGCAACAAACGTTCTTTCCAAACATCGTCCATGCTGACAAACGGGAAGTTTTTCAACCCCAGATTAGCTCCAAACTGTTCGTCAACTTCTCTGGTACGCTGGAACACTGCAATATGACCGGTACCCACAACTACGCATGCACGTCCGAACCTGCGGCAGCCTTCGATCACCTTTCCGGCGTCGTCCTTCAGCAGATTGTGACATCCAAACTTCTCGTTTCCTACAATACACAGTGCACCGTTCGTTGTAATATATCCGTCAATAAGATGCGATATTTGTCCCAGATTGATGATAAACGGCACGGGGCGTCCCGTAGAGATAAATATTTTTATCCCTGCTGCCTTTGCCCGTTCAATGGCATCGACGGCCGATTGCGGAATACGGTGTGTTTTAAACGATACCAACGTACCGTCAATATCGAAAAACAATGCCTTTGTTTTTGTCATATATTGAAGATTTTTGTTTTATATTTTACTGAAAACCACACTATCTTGTTATCGTCACCTTTTTTGTTTTTCCCTCCTTTGTGCGAACAAGCAGCTCGTAAGTATGCCCTATTACAAAGGGGAAACGCTGGAAATCGAGAAAACTTTTCAGCGGTTCGCCGTCTGCCTCCAACAGTATATCGCCCTGCCTCAGCCCGGCTTTATACTCGTTGCAGCCCGGAACGACAAGCCCCACAGCCGCCTTTCCCTGCCACGGCACATAGGCAATGGTGTAGCTTTTGTTGTTAACCTCTACACTATCGCGCCCGTCATACGGTGCAAATGTTATCTTACGCCGGAATCCGTCAATCGTAATGGTGCCGTATTTCAGTATGTCGGCACCTATCCTGCTCGCCCCCTGCGTAGTTATTGCACGCACATTTGTAAATGAAAAATTGTCCCAGCGCAGCCGCTCCAATTTCAGAAACGCCACCTCGTCGGCCCGTTCTGCTCCCATGTTTCCTATCGAAACATGCCCCTTTACGCGCTGTTCAACCTGTGCATTTACCTGTTTGCTTTTATAGGCATGCTTGTCAAAGCTCTGCTTGTTCATCGTAAAGAGCCGGCGCGAACCCGTATCAAACAACACCTCGTCCCAATGACGTTTGAACGGACTAACCAGTATGTAAGGCACCCACCATCGTAATTTATAGCCGATACTGTACCCTGTTTCGCCATCAAAAAGGTTGCGACGGTCGGTCAGTATCATGATTTTGCGCCGCATATCAATTTTACAGCACAGCCCTTTATTGATAATATCAAAGCCTATAATGGCGTCATACTTCTGCCTTACCTGCTGTTTGAAAACCGATGCCATATAGCCTTTCACCTCCAGATGCCCCAAACGAAAACGGGGTAACATGGCTACCTTTGTGGTATCCTGATGTCCGGCCGCGTCACGACTTACCACATTGCCTGCCTCTTTGTATGGCATGGCACCGTCCTGAGCATATATTGTACCCTGGCCCGAACCTGTATCGAAGCAAAAGCG
>CALIIG010000212.1 GCA_938018155.1 uncultured Prevotella sp. | reverse complement strand
TAAATATATTATGGGCTTACTGCCTGATTCCTATCTCGCGCAGCCACTTCTGCACGTCAAAGGAAGGGCAGGCCTTGCCCGGGTCCAGATCATGGTGTCCCACGATGCGTATCTGGGGGAAGCGGCGGTGAAAGTTCTGGACGTAACGCTTGAGGGCTTCACGCTGTGCCTCGGTGCGAGTGTCCTTGGGCTGCATGGCTTTATCGCAACCGCCCACATACACGATGTGTCGGCTCACAGCGTTGTAACCTGTAGCACCATTGGTAATTTCCCACGGGGCAACCAGTGCGTCTTCGTTGTTGTCCACCAGCCTTTCCACACGCCCGTCCAGATGTATCATGTCCGTGTAGCCCACCTGCTTCCAGCCACGTCCGCCCCTGCCTGCCGGGTCGGTGTGCCAGCGGCGTATCTCCGCGGAGCTTACCTCACGGCCTTCGGGCGTGGCGGTGCAGTGGATGACAAGGTACTTCATTATGTTGTTCATATTATAAAGGGTTGACGAGTCAACAAATAAACGAGAAGACAAGTTACTTGACTGTTAACCTGTCTACTCGTTCACTTTTTGCAGCTTATCCTACCGGTTCCGGGCCTGACGGCTTAGGCCCGCCCCCGCCGCCGGACGGTTTCTGCCTCTTCTTCTTGGCTGCGGTGTAGGGCGCGAACTCCCGCACGCTGGCGTCGCCCGTGAGCTTCGGCGTGCGGAGTACGCCCGTCGCACGGCTGCGCAGCTTGACGCTCCTGATGTTCTTCGCCGGAAGGAAGTCCTCTGCGGTCTCAGCGCCCTTCGTGCGCAGTCCGGCAGAGAAGATGGCGAGGTCGTCGATCTTGACGTTCTTGCCGTCGACGATGATCTCCTTGACCGATTCCACCATGTCGCGCAGCACGCCGTAGATGCAGCCCTTGGAGAAGGGCACGTTGCGCGCGGCCATGTAGTCGGCCAGCTGCCGGAGGTCGACGGTCTCTTCGCTCACGGCGCGTGCGTAGAACTTCTTGTAGCCCGCACTCTTCTTGTTCTTGTTCTCGTAGATTTTGTAACGAATCATAATCGTTTCTTTCTTTTAATTGTAAAACATCTGGTTGATTAACTCGTGGGCAAAGGTACAATGATGTTTTGCTCCGAATATGGTTATAGAAGGTTAGAGAAGCTTTTTGCAGGTGCTTGTTGGTTACTTGCCGTAATAATGGAGCAGGTTGCCATTTTCCGTGGTCTTGGGAAGACGGATTTTTATAATAATAAGAGTAAAGGGAATCATATTCTGGAAACATTCGCTACCTTTGCAAAAAAACAAAACAGCATGATAAACAAGTGGAAACTCGAAGATGACGTAAATGACTTTGTGAAAAAGTCATTGGAAAGTCTCGGTCTGAAGAAGCTCACAGATTACAACGTAGAGTCTGGAATGAGCGAGTACATGAAAGAAGCCTTAAAAGGCTCCTCAAAGACAAAGAACAAGACAAATTTCGGAAAGCCCGACTTTCACATTGAAAAATATAATATACCTGTAGTATTCGAGGATAAACTCGGCCTGAGCAGGCTTGTGTCAAAAAGCAAGGATACCATTAAGGAAGATCCTAAAGCTGTTCAATCCTATGCCGTAAATGGCGCGTTATACTATGCAACCCAAATGATTGCCAGCGAAAAATACAAAGAGGCCGTTGCTATTGGAATAGCTGGAGAGAGTGCAGACGATGTGGAAATATCCGTCTTCTATGTCTTTGGGTCATCTTTCAAGTCTGTTAAGCCAATGAAGGGCTACAGAACCCTCGATTTCCTTGAAAGCAAAGATTCCTTCAACAATTTCTATCAAGATGCTATACTCACGGAAGCTGATAAGCACGCCATTCTTATCAGAAGCAAGCAGGAACTCAGCAATTATGCCCGACACCTGAACCTCCTCATGCAAGACCATAATGTGACAGCTCCACAACGTGTGCTGTATGTTTCGGGAATGCTTTTGTCTATGCAGGATATCAGAGATTCTTATGGCAACAAGATAAAAGACGGGCTTACTCCCGATGATTTGAGGGGAACGCAGACCGAGAACTCCAGAGATGGGAAAATCATAGTCAACCAGATAGAGGAATATCTTACTGCTAAGAACATACCGCAGGATAAGCGGAAACTAATGCTGGCGTCATTTGCGGAAATATCCAAAGACCGCCAGCGAGACATGCCTGCAGAGCTAAAGAAGCAAGCCGCAAGCCTGATTAAACAGCAGGCAAGTTGTAACAAGCAGATTTTCACTTACATATACGAATACATTTACCGTCAGATAGATTCTATCGCCGGGCACATTGACATCATGGGCGAGATGTACTCCGAGTTTCTCAAATATGCTTTCGGAGATGGAAAAGACTTAGGCATCGTCTTGACTCCGCCTTATGTCACCAAGCTGATGGCAGAACTGCTGGACATAGACGCAGACAGCAAGGTCATGGATCTTGCCACAGGAAGTGCGGGATTCCTTATCTCTTCAATGGAATTGATGAAGTCCAAGGCCGAGCGTCAGTACGGAAAAGGAACAACAGCAGCCAATGAAAAGATAGACAAAATCAAGAAAGAGCAGCTGTTTGGCGTAGAGCTGAATGCGGAAATGTTCACACTCGCCTCTACGAATATGATACTGCGCGGTGACGGGTCAAGTCAGATCCACAAGGCCAATACTTTCGACACGCCCAAAGAACTGTACGATTCGTTCTGTGCCGACAGATTCTTGCTTAACCCTCCTTTCAAATATAAAGAGCATGGGATGCCCTTCTTTGAATTCGGACTTGACAGAATGGAGAAAGACGGGCTTGCCGCCGTCATCATACAGGACAGTGCAGGTAGTGGGCAAGGTATTACGACCAACAAGAGAATACTGAAGAAGCACACCATGCTGGCAAGTATAAAGATGCCCGGCGATCTGTTCCAGCCAATGGCCGGCGTACAGACGAGCATCTACGTATTCAGGACCGGGCATGCACATGACTTTGGCAAGACTGTCAAGTTCATTGACTTTCGCAATGACGGGCTGAAGCGTGGAACGAGGGCCACCAGGGAAACAGACCGCTCCACGGAGCGATACTCGGCCTTGAAGCAGATATTCAAGAACGGACTCAATGCCCAGACTGCACCGGGACTTTGGGAGCTGAAAGACATCTATGTGGAAGATTTCATAACGAAGGAAGGTAACGACTGGAATTTTGAACAGCACGCTAAAATTGACACGACTCCAAATGCCGGAGACTTCGCTGCAATGGAGAAGGAGTATCTTTCTTGGAAAGTGGGCAGGGCGTTAAAGCAAAAGGCAAATCCAGAAAACGAGCCGACACCCGTTATGCCCGGACATACGGTAAAGAAGAGTATCGGCGATCTCTTCGACATTCATCCTACCAAGGCATACGATCTCACCAATATCCACTTGTTTGATGTGGACGGAACCATACCCGTTGTTACCAATTCAAGTACTAACAATGGTATCAGTGGCTATTCCTGTCTTGAACCGACAGAGGAGGGGAATATGATAACATTCAGCGACACGACCACTTCAGAGGGTATCTTCTACCAGCCGGATCCGTTTGTGGGCTATCCGCATGTCCAGGGGCTTTATCCAAAACAAGATCATGACAAATGGAACGAACGGACGCTGACCTACTTTCTCGTTCTGTTCCGCAAATGTGCCTTTGGACGCTTCGACTATGCCGCAAAGTTCACACGCAAAATCGCCGCAGAAATGGAAGTGTCTCTCCCTGCTACGGTGGACGGGAAAATAGACTTTGATTTTATGGCTCAGCGCGTGCGCGAGCTGGAGGCTCAGCGCGTGCGCGAGCTGGAGGCCTACTTAGAGACTACCGGGTTGAAGCAGACTGACCTGTAGATTTGTCATCGAGCCGTGAGCAGGGGGAGGCGAAAAGCTCGCCTCCCC
>CALIIG010000211.1 GCA_938018155.1 uncultured Prevotella sp. | reverse complement strand
GTCAACACGCCATTTGCCCAGTGCATGCGGGTCGCGTTTTACACGATTGCGTATTTCCTTATCTGTAATATTCTGCCCCCATACGCCTGCGTAAGTCAGGAAGAAACGCTGTTCGGGCGTAAAGCCATCTTTGACAGGAAGCGGCTTTTTAGCCATAACATTTTCCAAAGCGTTGAACGCAACCTGAAGTCCTCCATGGTCAGCGAGGTTCTCTCCCAACGTAAAGCGACCGTTAGAATGAAGTCCGGGCAACACTTCAATAGCGTCGAAGAAGTCGGAATACAGTTTAGCACGGTTTTCAAAACCCTTTGCATCCGATGCCGTCCACCAGTCATGCAGGTTACCATCAGCGTCATACTGCCTGCCCTGGTCGTCAAATCCGTGCGTCATTTCGTGTCCGATAACCACACCTATCGCTCCATAGTTAAAGGCAGCATCGGCTTTAGGATCGAAGAACGGACGCTGAAGGATGCCCGCCGGGAAGCATATTTCGTTGGTTGTAGGGTTATAATAGGCGTTGACTGTTTGCGGAGTCATGTACCATTCGTCTCTGTCAACGGGTTTTCCAGCCTTGTCGGCAATCATCTTTTGCAAGGCAAAGCGACGTGTATTGAGCACATTCTCGTAGAAACTCTTTGACGGATCAATGGTGAGCTTGCTGTAATCGGTCCACTTGTCAGGGTAACCAATCTTCACATAAAACTTATCCAGCTTCTTGTGTGCATTGGCTTTGGTCGAATCGCTCATCCATATTTGCGCGTCAATACGCTGTCCGAGGCTTACCTGAAGGTTATGAACAAGTTCCTCCATCATCTTTTTGCTCGAAGCCGGGAAGAAGCGTTCGCAATACATTTTGCCCAAAGCCTCGCCCATTGCTTTCTCAACCTGCGACGTAGCACGTTTCCAAAGCGGATAGTCTACCTTGCGACCGCTCATGGTTTTGCCAAAGAAGTCGAAGTTTGCCTCACGTATTTCACTGGTCAAACAAGATGCTGAGTTCATAATAACATCCCATTCCATAATAGCCTTTAGCTCGTCAGCGGTAAGCAATGACAGCATACGGTCGTAGCCTGTAAAGAATGCAGGCTGGCAAACATCGATGTCCTGAATACAGTTTGGCTTAATACCCTGTGCCTCAGTAAGGGCTACGAGGGGGATATGAGGGTAATTTTCTTCAAACTGTTTCAATGTCATTTTGTTATAATTGGCCTGCGGATCG
>CALIIG010000210.1 GCA_938018155.1 uncultured Prevotella sp. | reverse complement strand
ACGGCCGTCACACCCATTGTTCGACGGTCGCCGTACGCGCTGCTGACGGCCGTCGGACAATGACCTTTATGGTGTACAGGGCCGGGTAAAGGGCTGTATGCCGGTTGGCATATCGTAGTAATTGCATATACGTTATGCCCTTATAACAAAAAAGAGCCATCGCTGCCTGCCGGCATGATGGCTCTGAACTTATTTTTAAAGGGTTGTTAATTGTGTTATAATGTAATGCCTGCTCCGGCCATTACCCACAGCCCGGGCTGCAGAACGCTGCCTAAATCGTAGTAGCGATGGCAGGTAAGGTTGTCGGCTTTCAGGTAAATTTGCCAGCGTGGCTCGCGCCATGTCAGCTTACCGTCGACCTTAGCGTAGGGCTTGTAGCCGTTCATACGCTGCTGCCAGCGTAGTGCCCACGAAGCCGAAAGGTGGCTGACGATGGGGTGCGACAGCTCAACCACAACCTTATGTCGCAGATATTCCAGCGCGTAGAGCGAGCGATGGATGGGCTGGTTGGTTGTATGCTTCTGATGAATATAGGCATATCCTACCTTCATCAGCACGGGCCGGCCTGCCGTTTCTGCCTGGCTGAAGAGCAGTTGCGACAGGTTTAGCCGGGCTTCGGTGCTGAATCCCATGTTGTTCAGCTTGCCAATGTTGAGGGCATGATAGCGTGTTGACGTAGCGGTTTCATATACCCAGTCAATCATATTACGCCCCCGACTGTAGAACATTGTTGCCAAAGCCTCTATGCCCGTCGTTGTAAAGCGGCTGCCAATCTTAAAGGTTGAGTTTCGCTCAGGCTTCAGATTGGGGTTGCCTTGCTGGGCCGAATTGGCTGTAAAAAGGTCGGTAAAGGTAGGCACTCGCAACGCTTTGTTCCAGCCTGCATACAGTCGCCAGTGGTCGTTGGGGCGGTAACTAATATCGATGCCCGGGTAAAAGCGGAAGTCGTTATCCAACGCTGTGTTGCGGTTTGCCATGATTCCGGCCGATATGGTAACCTTATTCAGCACCACATTATGCTCAAGGAAGAGGCTGGTATTGGTGCGGTCGCCTCGCTTGTTGTACGCACGGTCGGTGCCTTTGATGGCTTGCCACTGGGCCGAATCGAGCAAATGGCCGTAAGCAGTCGACATAATGTGCTCCTTTCTTACGTCTGCACCTATTGCAGTTTTGCCGAGAAGCCAGCTTAAATTCAGGTCAATGGCGGCACCGTATACGTCTAAACGATGGTAGTTTTCGCCTTTTTGTGCACCCGTCATGCCTTTTATGAGCTGGAAATGGTCGTAGTTTCGATGACCGTAAAGCATGGGTTTTATTTCGAACGACGATGCCGTGGCGTTATCCGAACGGGCAAATGGCCTGATTGCTGCGCTTGCTGAAGCAATGTACCTGCGCGTAGCCTCATACTGATTGGGGAATCGGGGCGAATAAAACGTGTTGGCACCAAAGTCCTGTGACGTAATGCCGGCCTGCCAGTTTAATCGTATAAACGTGCTGTTAAAGCCGCCCTGGTAGAAACCTCTGCGCTTACGGAAGTTGCTGTTGGCTGTTCCTCCGTCGCTCTGCATGTAACCACCCGAGAGCTGTTGTTGCAGCGAGGCCGACGGATTCCAGCTTACGGCTGCGTCCCCGCCAAAGGTACCGAACGAGCCTCCCTCCACATTCACGCGGCCTCCGGTGTGTGGAGCCGTGCGCGTAACGATGTTAACAGCACCACTGAAGGCCGACGAGCCGTAGATACGTGCACTCGATCCTTCGAGAATTTCGATATGATCGATGTCACTTATCGACACGGGGAAGTCGGCTGCATTGTGTCCTGTCTGCGGGTTTGAAAGGGGAACGCCGTTCAGCAACAGCGTAATCTGGTCGAAAGTACCGCCATTAATGGAGATGTCCGTCTGCACACCAAATCCACTTCGTTGACGGACGTCTACGCCAGTGGATAGTTTTAACACGTCGTTGAGAGTGTGGGCTTCGGCACGTTCAATCTGATCGTGCGTTACAATCTCAACAATTTTGGCCGACTGCACGGCAGTCAGCGGCGCTCGGGAGCCCGTAATGAGGACCTCGTCGAGATGCTGTTCTCCAATCTTAAGGCTGTCGGTGGCAGCGGGCAACGGCCTTGTTGCAATGCCGTTTGCCTTGGCATTGTGAAGGGTTGCGACGCTAAGAACACCGATTAACACCTCTTTGCCTAATGCAGCAAACAAGCTAAAGCCTTTCCTGTTGAAGTGCTTGAAGACGAGTTTCGAGCGTTTGTTAAATAAATTGTATTTCATAAAGCGTGGCAAAGGTACGTAATTATTACGTAAACAGGCCTTTGTCGCGCTGCATTATCATGGGAAACTGCTTGAAAATTTGATGTAAATTTGCAGGCAGTACGATGTAAAAGTACAGTTTATTTGCTATGATTTTGTAGCTAAAACGGCGTAAAACTGTGAGTAAGATGATGTAAAACTACAGACAATTCAATATAAAAATAGTGGAAATTGTGTGTAGCAATATGAGATTTGGGTTGTTTTTATTATGCTTTAAGATGGTATTCGTCAATCTTTTTCTGCATAAATTCAGTGAATCCGGCGGGTGCTTCGTCCTTCGCGATGATGTAACCCTGAACTTTCGACAGCATAAGGTAGAAGTGTGTACGCGTTTCCAACACCTTAAATAGCTTGTCGTAGGTCAATGTTGACTGCCCGTTTGCATTGCTGTTATTGAAGCAATCGTCAAAGAATTCGTACTCGTTTACAAGACCTTGTGCCGCCTTGGTCTGCCGAAACACCTTGCGTGCACGGCGGTCCATGCCGAAAGTGTAGACATAATTCATGTAAATACCGAGGAAAATAAAGATACAAGGTATCATGTCGGGCTTGTAATGGGTATAAAAAAGCGCAAAGACGGTTTCGCCAATAACCAACAAAAGCGTAATGTTGACGACGATAAGTGCCAGCCTTCTGTGCCCGAATTGGGTAGCAACAGCGCGGTTAAAGCGCACGAAATCGTCTTCGTTCTCCTTGTGTTTAATGGTAAAAAGTGGTTCCATAGGACATTATTAATGAAAAATGTTCCCACAAATATAGGCAGATTTGCGGGAACATCCAAGCCTATGATGGCCTAATTTGTCTGCATTTTCGCCCTCCACTTCATGTATCCCAGACATGCAATAACCACGTAAAGGGCGTAAAGCGAGGCTTTGAACGGAATATCCTTGTAGAAATACAGTGCACAAGTCACCACGTCTACGACAATCCAGATGAGCCATTGTTCCAGATATTTGCGGGCCAAAGCCCATATTCCCACAAAGCTTAGCGCGGTAGTGAAGGCATCTGCCACCGGAACGGTAGAGCCGATACGCGTTAACCAGTACCACAATGCGGCCCAGGCAGCCAGCGTTCCCAGCGTCCACGGCAGAATGTAACGCCGTGAAAAGTGGGTGATGGCAAGCTCCTTGTGCGCGCCCGGCTGCCTTTTGTGCCCGAATTTCCACGCCCAAAGGCCGTAGATGGTCATGGCAATGTAATAAAATTCCATCGCACAGTCGGCATAAAGCCCCTTTTGATAGTACAGAATAATGTCTAAAGCCTGCATAAAAAAGCCCACAATCCACAGCCAGATGCTGGCTTTATATTCCAGGAATATGTAAGCCAGACCGAGCACCGTGGTTGTCATGTCGAGGCCATGGGCCAATAGAAATTCGGTCATTTTAGAATATTAGTTCTACAATATTAAAATGTTAGCCCTATAATATTAGGATGTTCGTTCTGCCATTTTAGAATGTTAGCGTGATGTTTCCCATCATATTGAAGCCTGCCATCGGCACAAATCCTATCTGATAATAGCGTGGATCGGTGTCCAAATCGGTGGCATGGCGATACGCTGAGTACACCCCGCCCGAAGCTGCATAGTGGCGATTGAAGACGTTGTTGAGGTTAAGCCCGAGGCTTAACGCCTTCAAACCGCAGAATTTAAGCTGATTAAATGCGTAGTTTGCGCTGAAATTGCTCTGCGAAAAGCACGGCAGCGAACGGTCATTGTTTTGTGTATTGTCGAGGAACTGGCGGCTGACGAAGTTGGTATGCCATGTAGCCGTGAGGCCTTTCCATCGTGCGGTGATGAAGCCGTTGGCGATAACGGCGGGCGAAAAGGCCAGTGTTGAGCGGTCGTAATGTATGGTACGGAAACCCTTTGCAGCACCCCAGTCTTCAGCATATTCGGTAAAGTCTTCAATTTTATTCTGTGAAAGCGCAGCATTTCCTGCAATAGTAAGCCAGCTCAGCGGTGAATAGTCGGCACTAATCTCGGCTCCAAGCCGGTGGCTGAGGGGAATATTGGTGGTCAAATACTCGCCAATGTCGCTCTTTTTACCCGTTTGAACAAACTGGTTATGGTAATCCATGTAGTATAAATTCAGGCTAACGTGCCAGTTTTGTGCGGCATAAGTGTAGCCCATTTCATAGTCGAAAAGTCGCTCTGCCGTCGGTGCGGGATAGGAACCATTGTCTGTAAAGTTGTTTCTTTCAGGCTCACGGTTGGCACATGCCACTGAAAAGTAGGCCTTATGACCGCCTTGATGGAAGCTGATTCCGGCCTTGGGGTTCAGGAATGAGAACGTGCGGTTGATGTCTAATGCCTGATTTTTGAAGTAGGGCGCGGCAGAAATCTTCGTAAACCGGTCGTTAATGCCGCTGGTTTTATAGCGTACGAGCCTGTACTGCACATCGCCGAATACGTCCCATTGCTCCGTAATGTGGTAATCAATCTTGGCAAAAAGCGAGTAGTCGTGCTTGCTTGCGTCCGAGTCATAATAGCGGTTTCCAGCATAGGGTTTGTCGATATGGGTGTAGCCTGTGCGCGTTGAAATATAGTCGATATAGCCAAAATGGCTGCCCTTGAAATGCTGCAGGTTGAGGCCTGCCATTACGTCCCACTGACCGTTAACGTAGTTTGTGTTATACAGCAGGCCATAAGTGTGCTGCGACAGGCCTTTGCGACGCACGAAATCAGACAGTTTTACCATAATGCCTGCGGCGTTGGTGGCATACATTCCAAACTTGGCGAACTTGTTATCAGGTCGGAATTCCCTGTAATATCCGTAGCCATAGGTATAGTGAATGGCCGCATTGTGCGCCCAATGAGCCGATGGTTGCCACAGCACAGAGGCGATATTGTGGTTCTGATAGAAGTTATCGGTGGTGCGATTCCACAGCGAACCGTCGTCCATGCGATAGCGGAAGGTCTGGAAGTTGCCGTTGGCGTCCTGCGGAAACTTCTTTGAAGCCTTGTCGAACACGATGCCTTCGTAAAGCGAATTGAACCTGCCCAGCCCGTGATTCCACATATCTTTATAGCTTCTTATGCCCTGATCCATGAGCGATGCGTCGCTATTGCCTGCTACAATACCGTGCCAGGCCTGTCCGGTTTTTTCGAAATTGCCGATATTCTTATACCTTATCTGAAGCTTGTTGTTGAACCATGTCAGCCCGCCATAGTAAGAACCCGACCGCCCCGATGTGCCATGGACGAAGCCGTCAGTGGCTGTTTCGTGATAGGCACCGTCAAAAACAAGGTGGTTCCACAACATGCCGGTTGAGAAATTAGCCCCGGCATGGTAGGTGTTATAGCTGCCATACGACGACGTCAACTCAATAAACGGCCGCTCATTTGGCGCAGCAGTGGCCAGCGATATGCTGCCGCCGAAAGCCCCGTCGCCATGGGTAGACGTGCCTATTCCACGCTGAATCTGAACCGAGCCCAGCAGCGAGCCATACGAATTCATATTGGCCCAGAACACCGTTTGGTCCTCAGGCGAGTTCAACGACACGCCATCAAGCGTAACATTGATACGGCTTCCTGCTGCGCCACGTATGCGCATGTAGGCCGTCCCTGTGCCCAGGCCGTTCTCTCCCCAGGCCAATACACCCGGCGTATTGGCGAAAAGCAGAGGCAGTTCGCGCCCCGTGTGTGAAAAATTACGCAGTTGTTGTTTGCTGATGTTGGTTACAGCGAAGGGCGCATCCTTCGTTGCACGCACGGCTTTTACCACTACATCCTGTAACTGATGGGCCTGCAGGGTGTCGGTTAACACCTGTGCCTGTGCTCCTGTTGCGCATGCAAGCGCAGCAAGAATGATGAAATTGGGTTTCATTTTACCTGTTATAAAGTAAAGAAAAAGGGGAGTGATTACCTACGCCGGCATTATCCGGATCAGGTTATGGGTCTAATCTCAGCCGTGGCAAAAGCCACAGCACCCCTAACTTACGGTTTGTAAGTCGGGTGCAAATGTACGTAATTTTCGTTGAAAAAGCAAATAATGGATGATGAATAATGGTGTAAGGGTCATTGTTCGACGGCCGTCAGCAGCGCGTACGGCGGTCGTCGAACAATGGGTGTGACGGC
>CALIIG010000209.1 GCA_938018155.1 uncultured Prevotella sp. | reverse complement strand
CGCTGCTGACGGCCGTCGAACAACGACTTTTTCAGGCCTGTACACCCGGCCATCGCCCGTCAAGGGAGCATCAAACAATCGCAAACCCCTGATAATACGGGCGTTATACTATCAGAAAAACGTTACCCTGCATCTCCCGTGTCCTCCCTGTCATCATCCGAAACAAAAGCACACCTGCCACATTCTCTGCACGAAATGCGGAGATTACCGCTTATATTCTCCGCACAATTTGCGGAGAATAACCTGTTTTTTCTCCGCAAAGACTTGCAGATTTAAGGATAAACAACTAAATTTGCCACTATCAAACCTCGCGAAATATGACCGATACTCACCATACTTACATTTGGCAACATGCCGACTTACAGCAGCTTACATGGAACAGCAGCTCGTTGTGCAACCGTCTGGCCAAGGTAAACCTGCTGCGTGGCAAGCTGTTTGGCCGACTGTCGATGTTCGGATTCAGGGAGCAGAGCGACGAAATGCTCGCCTCTCTCACCAACGAAATCAGCAGTTCGTCGCAAATTGAAGGCGAGTTTTTAAACCGCAACAGCGTGCGTTCGTCGGTAGCACGGCAACTCGGACTGGCGTACGAGGGTTTGCCTAAGCCCGACCATTATACTGAAGGAGTGGTGCAAGTAATGATAAACGCAACGCAACATTATAACGACGCCATCGACAAGGAACGGCTGTTTGCCTGGCATGCGGCACTGTTTCCAACAGGATATAGCGGCATGTACAAAATAAGCGTGGCACAGTGGCGTCAGGGCGACGAACCCATGCAGGTTGTTTCGGGGCCAATGGGCCGCCAAAAGGTGCATTACGAAGCCCCTCCAAGCAACAGGGTGGGGCCGATGATGGACCGTTTTATCAACTGGATAAACAGTCCGTCACCCGCTATCGACCCTTTGGTAAAGGCGGCCGTGGCTCATCTCTGGTTCGTAACCATTCACCCTTTTGACGACGGAAACGGACGAATTTGTCGCACAATCACCGAAATGTTACTCGCAAGGGCCGATGCTTCACCACAGCGTTTTTACAGTTTGTCGGCAGAAATATTGAACCATCGCAACCTGTATTATGCACAATTGGAGCGTGCGCAGAAGGGCAATGCCGACGTAAGCGGGTGGATTTCGTGTTTTTTGGATATGCTAAAACAGGCTTTGGAAAAGGCGTTGGCGAAAACGGAGCATACCATTCGCAAAGTAAAGTTTTGGAACGAACATCAGAATCTGGACATCAACGAACGGCAAAGAAAGGTGCTTAACATGCTTCTTGACGGATTTGAAGGTAAGCTCAATTCGTCGAAATGGTACAAAATAAACCACTGTTCGCAGGATACGGCAACGCGCGACTTAAACGATCTTGTTGCGAAAAGCATACTGAGGCGCGGCAACGAGGGCGGCAGAAACACCAGCTATGAGCTTATTCCGTTTTAAAGGCAGGCGCAAACTTCGTCCGAAAACGACCATATCCACGCTTTTATGGCTCATGAAGAGAACACAATTCTGAAGTAGGCGTCGGGCGTTACAGGAAATATCCGGTGTTGTTTTCGTTCCGTCCCTGTCAGAATTTAAACAAAAAGGCGTAGGAAATTACAGACAAACCCTTTGATTTGCCAGAATAAAACAGTTTGAATAAAATAAAAAACAAGCGTGGCCAACGATATTTTCATCGTATGGTCGCGCTTGTTTTATATGCTGTTTACTTTTTTACCGAGAACCTAAACACGCAGTGACTGCGGTAGGTTTCGCCGGGCGAGAGATAGGCCGACGGCCATTGGGGCTTGTTAGGACTGTCTGGATAGTGCTGCGTTTCGAGGCAAACGCTGGCGTGTTTCGGGTAACGGTCGCCGTGTTTACCGGCATTTGACCCGTCGAGGAAGTTGCCGGTGTAGCACTGTATGCCCGGTTCGTCGGTGTAAATATCCATTAAAATGCCGGTAACGGGGCTGTAAAGTGCCGCCGCTAACTTCCTGTCGTTGCCCTTTCCATTCTTATATGTGTTCAGGCACCAGTTGAAATCGAACCCGCGTGCAGCCTTTACAGGTGCATAGGTTTGGCTGTTGATGTCCTGGCTTAACGCGTGCATCTTGCGGAAATCCATAGGTGTTCCCTTCACCGGTACGATGGTACCGTCGGTCATATACGTAGTATCGACGGGTGTAAATGTATCTGCATTGATATACAAAAGGTGGTTTTCGCCATGCTTTGTGGGCGTACCGTTGAGGTTCCAGTAGGCATGATTGGTCATGTTGATGACGGTTTTCTTGTCCGTCGTCGCCGTATAGTGCACGTCAATAGCGTTGTCATCGGTGAGCGTATAGGTTACAACGGCCGTTACGTTGCCCGGGAAGTTATTGTCTTTATCGGGCGAATGCAGCGTAAATTCGAGCGTATTGGGTGCCGTTTGTCTGCAATCGTAAACCTGATACTGCCATCCTGTGAAGCCGCCGTGCAGGCAATGGCCGTAGTTGTTTTGCGGCAACTGGATGGTTTTACCGTCAATTGTGATGCGCCCCTGATTGATACGGTTGGCATATCGCCCAATGGTTGCGCCGAAATCGCTGCCAAAATGCTCGTAGTCGGCATACTCAGACACGTTGTCGTAGCCCAGACACACATCGTGAAACTTGCCCTGACGGTCGGGAACCATCATGGAAACGATGCGCGCTCCAAGGTTTGTCATGCACAGTTCTACGCCGTTTTTGTTCGTCAGCGTGTAGAGACGGGTCTGCTTTCCGCGAATATTCGCCTCGAAATCAGAGGGGTTAAGCCCGCTCTTTGTCATCTTCCAATTGGACTTTATCGTCGGAGCGGCAGCTACGACAGAGGGTACACAGCCCTGAATATAAGGCCAGGAGTCGACCCAGTCAATGCGATCCATCCATACCAGACGCCCTGCATCGGGATCGTCTACCTTGAAACCGTGATATATTAAGAAGTCATTTCCCGCGTCATCAGTGACGATTTCGGCGTTGTGTCCAGGGCCGGCGACCCGGTCGTTGCGCTGAAGAACAACCTCATAATGGTTGTCAAGCAAGGACTGTCCTTTCCTGTCGACGTACGGTCCGAACAGGTTTTTCGAGCGTCCTACGGTTACATGGTATGTACTTTTGGCGCCTTCGCAGCACGTTCCGGCCGAGCCGAAGAGATAATAATAGCCGCCACGACGCTGAATATAAGCGGCTTCCATGAAGCTTCCAGCCACTTTCTGCGGCTTTGCACCGGGCTTGAGGGCCAGTCCGTCGGCCGTAAGCTCAATGCCATAAATGCCATGGAACGAGCCCCAGAAGAGGTA
>CALIIG010000208.1 GCA_938018155.1 uncultured Prevotella sp. | reverse complement strand
GAAGTGCGGTTGTTCAGACCCCCAGCCCCCTAACTCAGGGGGCACGAGCACACCAACAAGAGCACGCAAATTCGACTGCTCAGACCCCCAGCCCCCTAACTTAGGGGGCTTGTACACACCCGAACCTCCCCGATAATTTGGAATTTCAGGAAACATTATGTATCTTTGCATACATCATATGATGATGTAACTGATAACGAACCAACGAATAAATACGCATGTCAGACGACATTAACAACGACAACGACAAGGATATTCGCGACGACGACGAACTGCAACAGCAGGACGATGACCTCGCCATGGACGAACATTCCGACTATACTCCTGCCGACCGCTTTGACGCATCGGCCGTGCATCACCTTTCGGGGATGTACAAAAACTGGTTTCTTGATTACGCCTCGTACGTCATTCTGGAACGCGCCGTGCCCCATATCGAGGACGGACTGAAGCCTGTTCAGCGGCGCATTCTGCACACCATGAAGCGCATGGACGACGGACGCTACAACAAAGTAGCCAACGTGGTGGGCGAAACCATGAAGTTTCATCCGCACGGCGACGCATCAATAGGCGACGCCTTAGTGCAGCTGGGGCAGAAGGATTTGCTCATCGACACGCAGGGAAACTGGGGCAATCTGCTCACGGGCGACCGCGCAGCGGCACCGCGTTACATTGAAGCGAGGCTGTCGAAATTTGCTCTTGAAACCGTCTTTAACCCGAAAACTACCGACTGGCAGCTCTCTTACGACGGCCGAAACAAGGAGCCTGTGACGCTGCCCGTGAAGTTTCCGCTGCTGCTTGCGCAGGGTGCAGAGGGCATCGCCGTGGGCTTATCGTCGAAGGTGTTGCCGCATAACTTCTGCGAATTATGCAAGGCTGCCATCAGCTATCTGCGCGGAGAGGAGTTTCATCTCTACCCCGACTTCCCCACAGGCGGGGCTATTGACGTGGCGAAATACAGCGACGGGCAGCGCGGTGGCGTAGTAAGGGTGAGGGCAAAAATTGAGAAACTGGACGCCCGAACGCTTGTCATCCGCGAAATTCCGTTCTCAAAAACGGCGGCGTCGCTGCAGGAATCAATTACAAAAGCCATCGAAAAGGGCAAGATAAAAGCACGCAAGGTAATCGACATGACGGCGCGCGAGGTCGAAATTCAGGTGCAGCTGGCACCCGGAGTATCGTCAGACAAGACCATCGATGCGCTGTATGCGTTTACCGACTGCGAAATAAACATATCGCCCAACTGCTGCGTGATCGAAGACAACCGGCCGCAATTCCTCACCGTCAGCGACGTGCTGCGCCATTCGGCCGACCGTACAATGGGCCTGTTGCGCAAGGAACTGCTCATTCGCAAGGGCGAGCTGGAGGAGCAGTTGTTCTTTGCTTCATTGGAGCGTATATTCATAGAGGAGCGCATGTACAAGGAAAAACGCTTCGAACAAGCCGCCGACCAGAAGGCCGTTCTGAAATTCCTCGACGAACAATTCGCCCCCTACAAGGAGAAATTCATACGCCCTGTAACCGACGATGACTACTTACGCCTGCTCGAAATCAAGATGCAGCGCATCCTTAAATATAATAAGGAGAAGGCCGACAAGCTCATGGCGGCCATCAAAGCCGAAATAAAGGGCATTGCACACGACCTGAACCACATGACCGATGTAACCATTGCGTGGTACGAACACCTGCTGCAGACCTATGGTGCAGCCCATCCGAGGCTCACCGAAATTCGCAGTTTCGACACCATCGACACCGCAAAGGTGGCCGAAGCCAACGAGAAACTGTACATCAACAGGCAGGACGGGTTCATCGGTACCGGCCTTAAGAAGGACGAATTTGTATGCAACTGCTCCGACCTCGACGATGTAATCATCTTCTATCGCGACGGTAAATACAAGGTAATTCGCGTGGCCGACAAGATATTTGTGGGCAAAAACATTCTGTGGCTGCAGGTGTTTAAGAAGAACGACAGCCGCACCATCTACAACGTTGTTTACCGCGACGGAAAGGGCGGACCCTGTTATATCAAACGCTTTAACGTGACAAGCATGACCCGCGACCGCGAATACGACCTCACAAAAGGCAAGGCCGGCTCGCGCGTACTGTACTTTACGGCCAACCCCAACGGCGAAGCCGAGGTGATAAAAGTGACGCTTGACGTTGACCCTGCGAAGAAAAAGCAGAACATTTTCCTCGAAAAAGACTTCTCAGAAATCAATATTAAGAGCCGGACGGCGCAGGGAAACCTGCTCACGCGCAAAGGCGTGCACCGCGTTGCACTGAAAAGTCACGGTCGCTCTACGCTGGGAGGGCGCAAGGTTTGGTACGATGCCGATGTGCGACGACTGAATTATGAAGACCGCGGACGCCTGCTGGGCGAGTTCAACGACGGCGACAGCATACTCGTTATACTGAATAACGGCGACTTCTATACAACGAATTTCGACCTCAACAATCACTTTGAAGACAACATCCGTACGATTGAAAAGTGGGACGCCAACAAGGTATGGACGGCGGTAATATTTGATGCCGACAACCACAATTACCCGTATTTGAAACGCTTCCAGATGGAAGCCGCCAGGCGTCCGCAGAATTATGTGGGCGACAATGCGGCGAGCAGGCAGGCCCTTCTCACCGATACCGTCTACCCTCGCCTGCTGGTAACGTTCGGCGGTGCCGATGCTGCGCGCGCGCCTTTAGAGGTTGATGCCGGGAGCTTTGTGGGCGTAAAGGGCTTCAAAGCCAAAGGCAAGCGCATTACAACATGGCAGGTTGAACGCATCGAAGAGCTTGAACCGCTGCGCCATCCCGAGCCTGAACCGGCACCCGATGAAAATAACGATGATGCCTCTACGGAGGAAGAGAACCTCGACCCCGATGCCGGCAAGAGCAGGCAACAGGTGATTGACGAGATAACAGGCCAGCTATCATTGTTCCCCGATGACGACGTGCAGAAGTAAAACCATCGCGCGGGCCGTGCTTTGCGGCTTGTGCCTTTTCGTGTTTACAAGGGCGGCGGCGCAAGACGGCGGCACCGCGTGCGATACACTACAGTCTGTTGCCGGGCTGTTGCAAGGGCACGGGGGCTGCATGGGCAACGTTTCGCCCGGCTTCAAAGCCACCGAACACCGCGGCATGCTGATGGCAGGGACCGTAAACAGCCTTGATACCTACCTTTCCCCGCTTACTTATCGCGGCACCGAACTGCGCTTTACGAGCCAGACTGTGCACAACAGGCCCCTGCGAAACTGGACGCATTCGCTTACCCACGGGCTGCGACTGGCTCGCGAAACCATGCGCACGAACGACGGTGTGCGCCTCGAAGGCGGCTACGATTTCAGCTATTCGTGGCAGCGTAAAATCGTTAACCGAACCATTGGATATTGGGGACGGCTCATGGTGACGGCGGGCGCGGGCGTCGATGCCACCGTGGGCTTCCGCTATAATGCGCAGAACAGCAACAACCCTGCGCAAGCCGAGGCGGCCGTTTGCTTCACACCCGCCATGGCTGCCGACTGGCGTTTCTTCCTGGTAAGCCCGAAAAAACAGTGCCGTCACGCGCTGGGCATGCGGTACGAAGCCGCTGTTCCGCTCGCGGGCATGATGTTTTCGCCCGCCTTTGGCCAAAGTTATTACGAGATATTCTCACGTGGCGACTACGACCATAACCTGTGCCCCGTGTGGGTGGGCAACGCACTGTCGGTGCGTCAGCGACTGCTTTTCACGTTCAAACTGCTGGGCAAGCCGCTCTTTATAGGTTACGAAGCCGATATTCGGCAGGCTCATGTCAACGACATTAAATATCATCGTTATACCCATGCTGCCGTGGCAGGCTGGCAATGGTAAAATTTTTCAAACATGATGAAAGCCTTTTCTTATCTCCGGCATGCCGTTACAGGCTGCGGCTTATTGTTTACGGGCCTGCTGCTGCCGTCGGCATGCATCACCGAACCCGAATATGACGCGTCGCCACGAGGCAATTTTGAGGCTCTGTGGACGATTATGAACGACCACTATTGTTTCTTTCGCGAGAAACAAGTAAACTGGGACAGCATTCACCGTGTGTATGCACCGCGCTTCAACAACGCCATGACCGACAAGCAACAGTTTGAGGTTCTGGCCGACATGCTGGCCGAATTGCGCGACGGCCACGTCAATCTTACCTCGTCATTCAACGTGGCACGCTACTGGGCTTTTCATGAAAACTACCCCGCCAACTACAGCGACACGCTCATCCGGTGCTATCTTGGTACCGACTATCAGATTGCCTCCGGACTGAAATACCGCATCCTTGACGACAACATAGGCTACATTCGCTGTGAGAGTTTTCAGAACGGCATAGGCGACGGCAACCTCGACGAGGTTCTTCTTGCGCTGCAACCCTGCACCGCACTGATTATAGACCTGCGCAACAACGGCGGCGGACTCATCACATCGGCCGAAAAACTGGCGGCCCGCTTTACGAACAGGCCCGTAGAAGTGGGTTTCGTACGGCATAAAACAGGGCGTGCCCACGACGCGTTTTCGCCCATGCAACGGCAGGTTCTCAAGCCCGCGCGCGGCATCAGGTGGCAGAAACGCGTGGCCGTACTGACGAACCGCATGGTATTTTCGGCCGCCAACGAGTTTGTAAAATACATGAAATACTGCCCCCTTGCGACAATTATCGGCGACCGTACGGGCGGCGGCGCAGGACTTCCCTTCTCATCTGAGCTGCCCAACGGGTGGAATGTGCGCTTCTCTGCCTGCCCTATGTTCGACCGTGAAGGCCACAGTACCGAAGACGGTATTGCGCCCGACACCACCGTTTCCATCACCCGCTTCGATTTTCTACGCGGTCAGGACACGATTATTGAAGCGGCGCGAAAGATACTTGCCAATATAAACCAACCCTCTGCATGGGAGCACGAAAGAGCCGGGAGATAAGGAAGTAAGGGAGATACACAAAAGGAAAAAGGAAAAAGGCAAAAGATTAAAAAAGCCCGCGCAATATTTTCAGGAAAGCATTGTTTTGTTGTAAAGAACAGAGAATTTTGTTCACCTCAGAACAAGAGGGGGTAACAGAGTTGTCATTCTTTTGTCGCAGTGCCACGGCGGTTTCGTATTGTGCGGAGGTTTGTTTGCTAAATGTTATTGTGCGACGGCCGTCAGCAGTGCGTACCACGGCCGTCATACCCTGCGTGCGACGGCCGTCAGCAACGCATACGACGGCCGTCGCACCCCGTCTTTTTTCGCATAATCCATAACTTGTAAAGTGCAGCGGGCGAAACGGTACGGGGAAACGGGTGCACAGATGAATGGAAAACACCAGAGAACCGCAAAAGAAACCGTTTATCAGGACGGATGTAAAATTGCGGTATAGCCGCCACAAATAATCCCCCCTACCCTGCTTTTGCCGCATCAGACAACCCCTTGCAAACAGCCTTCGCCATGCTCCCGCAGCGTAAAATCGGGCGGTGCCGGCTGTTTTCGCCATGCTCCCGCAGCCTCAGAACATGCAGCAGGAGGTGCCCCGGAAGGCTTTTTCTGCACATTTTTGCATAAAAAAGCGAATATCCAACACCATCTTTTCATTTTATTTGCATACCTTTGCAGCTACGATTGCGCCTGTGGCGGAATTGGCAGACGCGCCAGACTTAGGATCTGGTTTCTCACGAAGTGCAGGTTCGATTCCTGTCAGGCGCACAAACGCAATCGCAAAGAACGGGCTGTAAGGCTGCCGTAAGGCTCCGCAGCCCGTACATTTGTTTTTGCACGGCAGCTGAATAGGCTGACAAAAAAACAGATGGCAAGATTAAATACTGCCATCTGTCATTATACTTTAAACTATAAGGGGGAAGGCACAGCGTAAACAAAAGCCTGCCATTGCAGCCTACTTACAACACATATACGGTTTCGTCGCCGCAGATATTCCTTATTTTCAGGCGCAAAGGACGTTCTTCGCTCGTAATGGTACCGTCCCAAAGGGTGTCGGTGTCAACGCCATTGCGGCGCACACGACCGTCTTGTGTAATAAAAATTTCAGAATTGCTGTGCCACGGTGCCGACGGCGAGGCTTCGGTTGTATCGAGGCTAAGAAACTCAATCATTTCAAGGCCCTCTTCGCTCAACGTCACCGGGGTGAAAGGTTTACCCGTTTTTAGCGTCTGTTGCTGCCTTTCAAGGTTATACTCGTTAATCTTACAGCTTACGCGGTCGCTGAAGAAACTGTTGATGCTTACCTGCCATTTCTTAAACATTTCGCCCTCTCCCTGTATCTGGCTTACATCGTAACGGGCATCGTCTTCCAGCACAATGCTGTCGAGAACGTTCTTTAAATCGCGCAGCTCAACGTCAATCAGCACGTCTCTCTGATCTTTGATAAAGCGTTTTATTTCGCGTTCATCCGTAATGTCGATATAGTAAACTATCACCTTTTTTATATGATCAGGCAATTCGGGCATGGCCTCTTTCAGTATGCGACTCATCAAAGCCTCGTCCAATAATCGCGTACTACTATCTATCAAATCAGGGAGATATACGGGCATGATGCCTGTATGGGAATCGTAAATGCTTCCTGCCCAGAACTTGTCGAGCGTGTCGTCGTTCCGCAACCCCGGTATCAGGCTCTTCAGTTTATCCATAGTCTGCACAGGATTACGGTATAATGAAACACCGTCTTTTATTTCGAGCACCTCAAATTCAGCCCCCGCCTTGCGCAAACGGTCGCGTGTTGTTTCAATGCTATTGATGCCTATGTCGCAATGTATAAACCTGCGGCCCAGCCGGTTAGCCACTGTTGCCGTAACGCCGCTGCCGCCAAAGAAGTCGGCTACCAGCATACCCTCGTTGCTGCTCGCCTTAATGATGCGCTCTAATAACTTAAATGGTTTTTCCGTACTGTAATCAACCCTATGAATTCCGTCAGCTTTGAAACGTGAAGCAACAGCAAACTCCCACCAATCTTCAGGTATTTTACCCTTGTCAGAATAAGCATTGCTGTCATCCTTGCCCATTTCGCCATTAAAACCACCCGAATGAACATCAGAGGGGACGCGCACTTCATCACCATTAAACACGTGGGAATCGCTCATTGAATACCAAAAAATAGTGTCGTGCTTACGACTAAACTGCTTCATTCCCGGAGAACCCGGCCCCGTATAGCACCACACTATTTCATTAATAAACTTATCTTCTCCGAATATTTCGTCCATCAGTATCTTTACGTAGTGGCCGATGTGCCAATCAAGATGTACATAAATAGACGCGGTATCGCTCATTACCGACTTAATGGCCATCAGATTCTCATACATCCAGTTAAGGTAACTTTCCTTTTGCCAGATGTCGCCATACATCTTTTCTTCAAAAAGGCGCGAGTCTTCGCTGTCAATTCTGTCATCAACGCGCGCTAATGCTTCGGCCTTTTTGGGGTTACGCCGCAGATAAACTTTCTTGGCATAGTCGCGACCACTGGCAAAGGGCGGGTCGATATAAACCAAATCAACCTTTATTCCCTTCTCCTTAAGCCAGGCACAAGCCGACAAACATTCGCCGCGTATAACCATATTCTTACCAGCATTATTGCCCATAACCTCCTGGCTTTCAACCTCATAAAGGGGCATGCCGCGCTGTAAACGCTCAAACACCCTGCCGTTTTCGCGATAGCTAAGCATGCGTTGTGTACGTACAAAATTGCTGAGAACAGCCTGCCCGTTCACCGTATTGGGATAAAAAGGAATATATTTAACTGCCATAATGATGTTTTTATCTATTCAAAAAAATTTTTTATTGCACTAATGGTTACCATATCCTGCTTATCGGATGGCATCGTATCATCGATATACAAAAAGTTGAAACGCTGATACCCGAAGCGGTTATTGTTAAGCTCTACAAACTTACTCATGAACCGTTTACGGTCGGCAAACTTGTCGGCAAAGCCCTCGCCCTTGGTTTCTACAATCATAATTTTATTGATTTCGCCCTTCGTATCGCGTTGCAGAATAATGAAATCGGGGGTGTAGGAGCCAATAAAGCCCCACGAACTGACCCTTTGTTTGTAGCACCGTATTTTGAATTCGGTAAGCTCATCGTCGCCATTGAAGTAATATTCGAGCTGTTTATCGCGCATGATAACCTGCAGGGTTTCGGAGAAATATTTTATTTCGAACCTGCTGTCGAACTTATAGGGCAGATAATGATAGGTTTTGTTGTAAGTAGTGTTGCCAATAAACTCGTAGTTAGCAGGGTCATCAAGTACGGCCTTAACAGCCTGTTCCTGATTGCCCATGCCTTGCAACAGCTTAACCGCACCTTGTGCCTGTGGCGTAAGACGGCGCGCATTCTTGTCGGCCTCAACAATTGTCATTACCTCTTCCTGTGCGGGATAATAAGCCTCATCATTGTCAACCCTTAACGCTGGCTGCAGCTTCTCAATGCGCAGCAGCCGTGCCGTTTCAGGGATAAGCTCTTCGTTAACCTCAATTTTTCGGTGCGGAATAAAGGCCTTACGCACGCCGGCCCGTACCTTTTTCTGGCTATATTCGCCTTTGAAACAACGTATATGATCATGCTGTTCGGTAACCGTGTTGAAGATTTGTTGCAGAGCGGAGGCGTGCTGCCGCAATTGTTCAACGCCAAGCGTGCCGAAACTCTCCTTGCTGATTATATGCAGCCAGCTGCTGAATGTGACGGGGAGGCCCTGCTCTTCGTCCTGTAACTGCTCGCTGGTTTTGCTTAGAACTCTGCCCTCAAGGTTCTGCTGGCTGATAAGCTGCGAACCGGTATCTGACAATATATGATGGCTTTGCAATTCGGCCGTGGTGTTGAGCTCGTCCTCCAGCACCAATGTCTGGTAGGAAATCTTTAGCTGATAAAAGTCGATGGGAGGCACATGCAGCTTCTCCATACGCGAAAACCGTTTCAGGATATGTTGCTTTTCAGGGCTGAAACTGTTCAGTTCTTCGATAGATGTGTGTTGTTGCTGGTCGAGCTGTTTATTGAGTGTTTTGGCATTATCGGCATTGAGCCAGATTAATGCCGTTTCATTTTCCCCCTCTTCCTTGCCTTTAACCACCTGTCGCAGGCAACGACAGGAGGTTTGCAACACCATATTTTGCGGACAAACACCCTTTTGCGGCAGAATAACACCGGTGAGGCTCTTGCAGTCCCAGCCCTCCTTGCCAATCTGTACCAGCAACACAACCCGTATTTTTGAGAGCTTCGTGTCCAACGATGCAAACTGCAAGGCCGAATCAGCAGAGGGCGGATAGTCATTGTTGCCACCGTGATATTTAAGAATTACATCGTCAGGGTTCAGTCCGTACGTGCTGACGATACTTGCTACAAGGGGGAAAACGTTCTCTTCGAGGTTCTGGATGGTTCCGCAATAAACCGCAATTTTGGCACAGGTACCGTTGGCATAAACCAACTGACCGTAAGTTTCGAGAAACTCGGATATACCTTTACGAACAATGTCTTCACAACCCGCGTTTGAGAATTTAATAACAGGGTGCTTCAAAAAATTGTCTACTCCCTTTATGAGCGGGTAATAATAAACCACGTTCGACAGGTTTTTGTTTTGCAAAGACAAGGCCTGACTTATGCTGACGGCTTCGGCCGAATGAAGGTATGGCGTGCCGGAGAACCCCAGAACAGAATTGAAAGATGCCGTTTCGGCCCACTGATTCACCACCTGTCGCAGCTTTATGTCGCCGGAAGAAGCGTGATGAACCTCGTCAATAAAAATGGAAAGATGTGGAATTTTACCTATAATAGACCGCAGCTCGTTTGAAATTTCAAACTTTATTCTGTCCGTTGTGCTAAACAACAACGGGTTTTTGCCGGTATCATAACGGTCGAGAATAACCTTTTCGGCATTGGTAACGGCTACCAGGCCACGCACAAACCGTGATGTAAGATAATTGTTTATTTTCTGCGCATTGGGGTTTTTGACAAAGTTCGACTTCGTATCGGTTTTTTGTTCGTCGAGTATTTCAAAATGAATTTCGTTCTTTATTTTCGAAGCTGTCGGCTCGGGCAGCACCCATGTAGGGTCAAAATTCTGTATGTTTCTTATGCTGGGTATGATGGATGCCTTTAGTCCTGACGGGGCCAGTATCATAAAGTTGTGGGCAAAAGCGGCATTATCAGGCTCGTTAAGCGAGAAATACAAGTCGAGATAAATAAATGCAGCCATGAGATAAGTCTTGCCGGCTCCCATGGGCAGGCTGAAAATATAATCGGGATAGGCAACCTTGTAGAAAATATTCTTAAATACATCCACATAGTTTATTTGGTCGGGATAATTCTCTATGTACTGTTTTAAGGCAGGTGCCGTCGTATTGCCACAATCATCCTTTGAACAAGCATACTCGTACAGGGTGGCAGCGGCTTTGTTTGTTTCGAGAACCTGACGCGCTTTCACCGTAAGGCTTATTTCATCAAGATTAAGTGTTAGAAAGTCGCCCTCAGAAAACAATTGCCATAAAGGTTTGTTGTTGCATCCTATCTTCAGAAAAAGATAGGTTTTTATGGCATCAATTTGTGCATCGCGCATCATCCCCCTGCGCTCAATATATGACAACACCGAAACAACAAGGCTGTTTTCGCTACTTAACCATTCGTTACGTTTGCGTTGTATGAGGTCGTAAAACATAATCTATATGATTATCAGATTATTCGTAAAAATATGAAAGCCCCAACCGTCTCACTCATTTTTTCACTGACAACAGTAAGTCTTTATAATGGATTGTTATTTGCAGAATGGGCCATTTCCATATAATCGCTTGCAAATATAGCAAAAATTATAATATAATATATACATTGGCCACAGGCGATTTCAACAAAAAACAAAAGGGGCCGGCGTGTAAGCCAGCCCCCACAATGCTAATGAAAACATGGATGAGCAACATACGCTGCTGTCCAATAGGGTATTATTGCTACAAAATTATTCGGTTACGGGTGCCTGTTGCCTGTTGCGAAGCACCTCCAGGGTTTCGCACTCAACCTTCGACGGGAAGCACAAACAATAAAGGAAACCCGTTGCAGGAGTGAGCACAAGGCTTAAAATAACGGCGGTTGGAACGCTTGCGCCCTCACGCAGAACGGTTATTTCACAACCATTTTTCTTACCGAACCATCTTTGTATTTTACGATATAAATGCCGCCTGACATCGTGCTGACGCGCTTTCCGTCCAACGTATAAATGGCCGAAACGGCGTTATGACCCGGCGTCCGGCCTACGGTATGTATGCCCGTAGCCGTGTTTGCCTCAACGGGATTGCTCTCAAGGTTGCCCTCGTACACCACCGTTACCATATACTGGTGACTGTGACCGTCGTCGGTATCATTGTAAGCGGGTGTCGGGGAGCTGGCAACAAACGCGCCGTCGCGGTATATGTTATACTTCAATACCTTTTCGTTGGCCACGGTGTAGAACACGTCGTCGATAGAAAACAGATAGGGCGAAATAACGTATCCGTCGGCATCCTGCTGCGCTTTCGAATTATGGTGTATGGCAAAATAGCGGGTTCCCTGTGGCAGACGCACCATAAAATCCTGCCATTGTCCGCCTTGGAGGGTATGGGTATCGCCTGTTTTCAGGAAGTCGGCGACGTTATTGCCTGTTGTTGAGTAAAGAACGTCGAACGTTTCAGGGTAATCGAACTCGTAAGGCTGGCCTTCATGCGTTCCGTTTTCGTAGAAATTGTTGGCACTGAACATAATGGTTTGCTCTACACCAGGCAGTTCGGGCGAGATAAGCCAGTCGTCGGCATTGGCCAAATCATAGTCGGAGGTCGACGGATTGGGCACATAGCCGTAGAGTGCAGCAAGGCATTGGCTGCCCGAATGGGTGGCAAGGCGCGGATAAATGCGCGTAAGGTCGGCTACAGAACCCTTTTCGCCATACTGCGAGGGGTTGAAAACGATGTAGGCAAACGGCTTTCCCTCGTTCTCATAATAAAAGTGATACTCGTCAACAAGGCCCGAATTGCTGGCCCTGTCGCCATCAACAAATGTCCACTTGCCGATGTTGTCGATGGCCCATGGTGTATAGTTTTCAAAGTCGTCGACAACCTGTTTTACCTTCGACGGTGCCGTCCACGTAAGCTGATTCTGGCCCGATGCTGTGGTAATTTTGAGGTTTTCGGCTTTCACCAATTGCGGATTGTTCTGCACAATAAGGGCCTCAACGCTGTTGTTGCTGTTGTCAGCATCGCCCGCAGCCGTAACATTTACCTCAACCTTCAGGCTGTCGCGCTTGTCGACAGGGGTGGTAGCGCAGGCAAATGTAAACTTATGGTGGCCCAGCTGCGGGAGCACTTCGGTAACGTTGCGGTCGGCAACTACCTGCCCGCCCACGGTTACCTTCAGGCGATAGGCCGATAGAGGCGAAGCCCCGTAATTGTCAACTTTTACACGTATTGTCGCCTCTTCGCCCTTGGTAAGGCGTTTTGTGGCCGAGGCCGTAACGGCAACGTCGGTGGTTGCCTTCGATGCCACGTTAACATTATCCACGCGAACCACCTGGGCCGTGGCACCGTCGGGGTCGGACAAGGCAAACCCAATCTCAATCCAACGCTGCGATTTGTATTTCTCCAACGAATAATTCAGTACGCGCCACCCCGTATCGACGCTCACAGGAAGGGCGGCAAGGTGCTCTTTAGTGCCGTCGGGCAGCAACACAAAGGGATAGAACGTGCCCTGGTCGGCCTCCGATTTTATCATAAAACTGAGCACGGGGTTCACCGTTCCAGCCAGTGCTATCTTGCCTGAATAGAAGTTTACGCTGTCGTTCATGACCGTGCGCAGATACAAACTCGCCCCGTCGCCGTCGCCATCGGCCTCAGTAGTAAGCGCGGCTTCGGCCACAGGCTTGTACAATTTGCCGTTACCCGTTTGCGACGTGCCCCACCAATGGTCGACCATCGCGTCGCGGAAGTTTTCGCGAACGGGCAGTTTGTAGGCCTCGCCCAGCAGTACGGGTGTAGAGATAAAATAGCCCGACGAGCCGCTTTCGTTCGTGGCTTCGACGGCCAGATAGTGGTAATGTTGTTCGCCCTCGTCGGTAGGCATGGCCGTTGTGAACGTAGTTTGGCCCGTTACCGACCCCAACGCGTTGGAAACATGGTATTTTCCGGCCGTGCTGGCGACGTCGAAAATGTTGTATTTAATTTTTTCGGGGAATATTACACCCTTGTTTGTCGCCAC
Organism: uncultured Prevotella sp.; assembly: GCA_938018155.1. GTDB lineage: Bacteria > Bacteroidota > Bacteroidia > Bacteroidales > Bacteroidaceae > Prevotella. The sequence goes on along the minus strand of CALIIG010000208.1, from coordinate 3,582 downwards.
CGACGCGTCCCAACTGAACGACAACTGGTCAATACCGGCCGAAAGATGACGGTTTTTCGGTGCCGAGGGTACGTCGAGCCCTATCCACCGCGACGTTGTTGCAGGTACGCCATCGCCAAAGCTATTATAAGCGATGAGGGTATAATTCCTGATACCTGCCGAGTCGACCTGCTCGTCGGTATAGGCTACATGGCCGCCGGGAACGGCGTCGGTGATGGTGGTTAACAGTTTGTTTTCGCTGAAAATGCGTATGCCCGAGAGGCTCGTAAGGGCGGTATTGTCCTGTGCCAGCGATGGTGCGGTGAACGAAATGGTGGCTTTAAGCGCGGCCGATGCGTCGGGTGTTACCACAATATCCTGCACCGTGTTGGGCACTTTTGGCGATGTCATGCCCTCGATTGAGAAGTTTTCGAGATACATATTATACCCTGCCTTTTCGCTTAAACAGTGCAGGGCCACGTAGTAAACACCGTCGGCCGCGGGGTTCAGCGTAGCCTCGAGCGTGGTTTTGCCCTTGAAAGTTTGCTCGGCAAGTGCCGTTTCGGTAAGCCCGGCTACCGTTGGGGCGGTACCAAACTTCACTTCGGCCTTGTGCGGACGGAAACAATTTATTTTGTATTTCACCTTGTAGCTATGGCCTGCCTTAAGGTTAAAGGCGGGCGATACGAGGTAATCGTCGGCCTTTTGCTTGTCGCTGTAAAAATAAAGCTTGTTATACGAGTAGTTCCATGCCTCCTTGAGGAGCGAACTTCCCGGTGTCATAGGCGACGCATCGTTGTTGGCATCGATGACGGTAAAGAGGTCGAAGTCGGCCTGTTTCGTAAAATCGGTGCTCCATTGGGGCGACAGAGGCGACGCCTGTGCAGGCACTTTTCGCACCGCCGGCGGCGTTGAGAGCGAGGTTACAGCCTCATGAACGGAGGTTCGAACGGGCAGAACGCCGTGCGATACCCTTTGTGCCCCTGCTGGTAAAGCGCATAAAAACGCACTGAATACAAAAAAAGTAGAGGTTTTTAATTTCATAAAGTTCAGTTATTTATAATACAAGTTGCAATTTGCCACAAAATTACCACTTTTTGTTATATATTGCAAACAAACGGTATGGTTTTGTTATATTTGATGGTTGATGACGGGGTGAAAAGGTTTCATGAAGGCAAAGTATGACGCGTTGTTTTGTTGCTGATACGTGCCGACGCTTAATGCTGCCTTATGCAACAGCATAAAAAGGCATATAAGCCAGTGGAAAAAACAGTTGACACTATCGCTTTTGTCCTTGCCCAATATCATAAAAAAGCATGCAGCTCAGAGGAAATCCGTCTGAAGGCTGCATGCAACGAAATGTTTGTCTACCTTAACTACCACGCTCACGCGCTTCATCTTTTTTTTGATTATTCAATTATCATTTTAAACTAATACAACAAATTTATCATATTGATGGCTTCCATGCGGCTACCACACCATGGCTTTGTGAAGCTGCATCATCATTGTTAAGCTCTGGTGGCATCGCTTTTTAATTCTTTGTTTTTTTTATTCTTTAGTCCCCGGGATTTATTTTTTCATCTTTCAATGCCAGCCTTGCAAAGCATTGCCCCCATCGTCATCATGCGCGGCACGTGGAACGGGCCTTTGTAAAGGTTGCCTTTGGCCATCTGTGCGGGCGTACCGTCGCGGTGGAGATAGCCGAACCATTCGCGCCCTTCAGGGTCGGGGAAGTGGCTGTAGGTCCAGTCGCTGATTTGCTTGTGGCGTTCGAGGTACATATCGTCGCCCGTAGCGAGGTAAGCGTAGAGCGAGGCGATGATGGTTTCGCACTGCGGCCACCAGAACTTCATGTCCTGCGAGTAGTCCTGTGGCGGCAGATTGCGGCAGTCGCGGAAGTTGATTATGCCGCCAAATTCGTTGTCCCAGCCCCAGTTGAACGACCAGTTGAATATCTTTAAACCCAATTCTGTAAGGTGCTTGTCCCAGCCGCGGTGGCGCGCTTCTTCCAAAATGAACCACGAAGTTTCAATGCAATGGCCCGGGTTTATGGTGCGCCCGAGGTTGGTATCTATAAATTCACCATTCGGCCCTACGGTTTCGAGCAGGCACTTAAACTCGGGATGGATGAAGTATTTCTCAAGTCGTTCAATGCTCTCATCGATTTGCTTTGTAAGCCGTGGTTCGTCAATGGCACGGCGAAGACACGAACAAACGTTGATGAGAATCATGACGATGCTGTGGCCCTGCAGCTTTACCTCAGGCTCAAACTTCGGTGCAAGATAGCCCGGGGTGTTGAGGAAGCGCAGCGTGTCGTCAAAAATCTGCAGTGCGCGGCGGGCAAAATGCTTGTCGCCCGTAGCGACAGCGTATTCGCTCATGGCAATGGCTGCAAAGGTTTCAGAGAACACATAGCGACGCTTGCGGATAGGACGGCCGTCGGAGGTAACCGAAAAGTACATGTGTCCGTCGTTGTCGAAGCAGTATTTTTCGATGAAGTCGATGGCACTTCGTGCTGCATCGAGATACTCCTGCCGTTTCTCTACGTTGTTGTATGCAAACGAACATACGAAGGCAAAACGGCCCTGGAACCACACGCTCTTGGTGCTGTCCATAAGTGATCCGTCTCTGTTGAGGCAGGTATAAACGCCTCCATGTTTGTGGTCGACACCATTTTCGAGCCAGAAAGGCATAATGTTTGTCGTCAGATCGCTTTTATATCGTGCGGCCCACTGCTTCAAATAATCTCTCTTTTCCATTATGATATTTATTTCTTTAAAGTTTTCAGATAGCTGTCCATGCCCTTTTTGAGGGCATCCCAGTAGTTATATTGCCGCACGTGTACCATGTCGAAGACGAAGTATCCGTCGGCAGAGCCGAAAGCATCAGAGCCGCGCAGCCCGTTACGAGTGCCTTACCAGGCAGCGAATCTCCCTGAACCTTGAAACTCATCATGACCATGCCTTCAGTTAAATGTTACAATAATGGCAGGTTTCTCTCACCTTTTTAATTTTATATTGAGATATGCCACAAAGTTAAACAAAACTTTTATATATCAAAAATATTTTTATTACTTTTTATTAAATAGTATACAATTACAAAAATAAAATGCTAAACTAAGGGCAATAAAGAATGAATATAAAATAATTACATTCCCGAAAGACAAAAATATCCAAGGCATTACATTGAAATATAAGGAGCCAAACAGGCTAATATCGTGGCCGGCATCAGATGGTTATGGATAGAATATACTGCGAAAGCGGAAGGAACATTGGATCATAGTTGTGCTTTTGGAAAAGGAAAAAGAAAATATTAAAAAGATTTTTTTGTTATTGTGTGCCTGTTAAACCTAAAGTTTAGGTTGGGAATATAAAGTAAAACTATGTCAGTTTACAATAAAAATTTGTATGACATATTTTTTTATGATGGTAAATGAAGAAATTGATTACAGACCGGCAGCGAAAAACAGCATACGGGCAAGCAGGAGTTTGGGAATGGCGGCACCCTACACTCATGTTGGAGCGCATTCAGAATGCGACCCCGAAGGGAAGACGGACGCTCACCTGAGCGAAAAACCGCGCTTTTCAAATATTTGCAGTGTCG
>CALIIG010000207.1 GCA_938018155.1 uncultured Prevotella sp. | reverse complement strand
AACCGTCAAGCCTGCACGTCATATCCATAAGATAACGATTGTCCCAAGAAAGATTCTGATTGCTGAAAACGCCCGCCGTTCGCACCGTAGAACGCACACCGTTTACACGGCCAAAGCGTTCATATTGCACCGCATACGAGAGGTAATCCTGCCCGTCTCCCAGGAAGCCTGTCATGTTATAGCCGTCGGTTTCGGTTGTAATTTGGCGGGCTTCAGCCCCAATAATGCCTTGCCAATCGAGCTTTCCCCACGACCTTGTATACGAAATAACGGCGTTTGCATTGTATGTTATGCCCGACGAATTACCGTTATTATAACGTCCCCGGCGATAAATGACATCGGGATTTGTAGATGAATTATCGTTGTTATTGATGTAGGCAAAGCTGGCGGGCGACACATAGGCATCGCCTCTACTAAAGTCATACCCTAACGAAAAACCGCCTTTCAACCGCAATTCAGGCAAAATCAGCCAGTTTATACCCAAGTTATTTGTTACGTTAGCACCCTCATTCTTCGAAAAACTGTTCAGATACTTCGCCTCATACACAGGCGATTGCTGCGAAGCAAGCACGCCAAGGGCCATACCTGACGGCGCAAAGTTGGCAATAGACAGCAAGCGATAATAGTTGCCATCGGCATCGCGCTCCTGATAATAGGGCAGCGTGCGCGTGTAAGTTGAGAAGTTTCCGTAGGGCGAATCAGCACTGTTGGTCAGCGAAAATTGCATATTGTTCGTGATATACAGCTTGCGTGTCTGGAACATGAGCTTTGTTCCTGCCTCATATGTCGTCCTCGTCGAGCCTTTCATAGCCCCGTCATTCGTTCCCATTCCGAGGTTAACCGAATACCTTACGTTGCCTTTCGTACCGTTTTGACTCAACACACTGCCATCAATTATAACGGTATGTTTGCGGTTAAAGCCCATACGGAGGGGCTTTCGCAACCAATAAGTATCTACTCCATTCATCACATTTCGCAGCACTGCATGGTATGAATTAAGATTTGTTCCGCCGTCTTCGCCTGCCGAATACGGGTCAAACACACCGGCTGCCTTTTGAAATTCCAATGCCTCGGCGGCGTTCATGAGGTTATAAGATGTAAGGTCAGGCACCTGAATACCACCGTTAAGGGTATAGCTTATTTGCAGTTTGCCAGCCTCCGGATTACGTGTTTCAATCACAATTACACCGTTGGCAGCCCTGCTTCCATAAATAGCCGAGGCCGAAGCATCCTTTAATATAGTAACGCTTTTAATGCGATTCATGTCTAAATCGTACACTTTTTGCACGCTAACTTCAAAGCCATCGAGTATAAAAACCGGCAGCGAGGTTTGCGTTTCAAGCTCACTTCGCGAAATGTCGGGCATGGAATTCTGTCCCCTCAACTCAATCTGGCCGGGCACATGATTGGGGTCAGACCCAAACATACCGCGCGTATCAACCACCTGTAGCGATGGTTCGAACACCTTTAAACTATTGAAAAAGCTCGTGTTATTGACCGAACGCAGCTCATCTCCGCCCACCTGGACGGCAGTTCCCGTAAAGCTATTCCTGGCCTTTGAGTAGAAACCCGTGACAACTGTTTCTTTTAACGTATGCTCATCAGGCGTTAATTGTATGGTAATATCGGTATTTTTCTTCGCCCTTGCTTCAAAGGTTTTAAAGCCAATATATTCTACAACAACGTACATACCAGCGTCTTTCACATCCAATAAGAACCTGCCCCCCGCATCGGTTACGGCTGTTGCCACCACCTTAAACCTGGGAACCCGGCTCACCAACTGCACTTTCGCACCTGGTAAAGGCAGCCCACTTTCATCAACAACGGTGCCACGCATCACTGTTTTCATCTGCCCCGCGTTCTTTTCTACGGGTACAACAGCTGTCTTTTGCTCCTGAGCCGGCAAACTTAACGGTAGGAACAGGGCAAGAAACAGCAGCCATGACAGCGAGTTTGTTATTTTATGGTGCATAATTCTCAACATTTATTGAACAGATTTATACAAATCAGCGGGCAGCGGAAGGGTGTATTGGCCTGCACTTACCGTGCGCGTGCTGCCATCGGCAGCCTGTAACGACGTCAGCCCTATACGCTTATAAAGATAAAACAACTGGCCTTCGCCAAACAAATCGCGGCGGGCTTCGTCATAAATCATTTCGCGCAGCATGTCCTTTGTCACACCTATGGCCCGGCGTGCATAGCTTACATCCTTATAGCCCTGCATTTCTTCCAAACACGATAACGCTTCTGACGTATGTCCCTGTTCGTTCAAAGCCTCAGCCTTTATCAGCATCACCTCACCCAATTTAATATAAGGGATGGCAGCCGGCAGGTTAGTTGCCGTGGCCGATGCGCTGTATACGTAATCGGCAAGCAGCGTTGCCGACCCGAATTTATTGCTCATTGCATAGCCGCTGCCGTGCTGACGGAACCACGCCCTATACCTGATGTCGGAACTATTGGCATAGATATTACGCAATATACTTGTGGTTTGTATGCCCCGCTGCTTAAACATGTCATCGCTTAAACGGGCAAAACCGTCGGGCTTTGAGGCGATAGCGAAGACGTATTCGCGCGAAAAGCTGAAATCGCTGCCATAGTGTCCAGGCGTAACCCAATAGAAAAGACGATAGCGCGACGCCGTATTCTGCAAATGAGCCAATACGCTATCGGCCTGTGCGGCGGCCGTTTCATAATTGCCTTGCCAAAGTGCAACCCGCGCCTGAACGGCCTTTACGGCACAATAATTCATTTGAAACGTGCGCAAACGGCGGTCAAATTCGCCCACGCTAACGGTGGTATACCGCGGTTTCAATATCGGGTCGGCCGTCTTCAACAACTGTGCAGCATGTTCCAAATCGGCGTTGACACGCTGTAAAATTTCTGTTGTCGCAAGGGCTTCGGGGGCTTTTGTGTCAAATTTTGTAAGATAAGGCAATCCTCGATAGCCCGCATCGGTTGCAGGGGCTGGATGAAAAAGGCGCAACAAATCAAACTGAACCGCAGCACGAAGCGCATAGGCTTCGCCCATAATTATATTCTTTTGCCCCGGATGCGTAAAAACAACCTTTGTACGTTCGCCCTCACTAATTAGCTTGTTGCAGGCCATAACCACGCGGTATGCCGCATGCGTCATCGAATCGATACGGGCCGAAAGTGCAGCGTCGTTAAAGTTAAGCTGCGATGCTGCCATCGTAATGGCATCGTGTGGAGCCATGTCCTGACTGGCAAATTCCATCATTTCGAGCGTCAGTGTACCGCCATAAAGGTTGCGCGAACGCATGAGATTGTAACAGCCGGTAAGCGCATTGGCAAAGGCTGCATCGTCATGAAAGAACTTCTTATCGGTAATTTGCTGTTCATCGCCCGTCTTATCGAAGTAGCTGTTACACGATGACAGCACCGCAACTGGCAGCAAAATGAGGGAAAATATTGTCTTTTTCATTCGTCCGTTTCTCTATCAAGTTAAAACATAATGCTTGCCGACAGCGTAAAACTGCGTGTTAACGGGTAGCAAATGCCTTCGGGAACACGGGCCGAACGCCACGTAAGCAGGTTGCTCCCCTGCAACATCCACTGTATGTTATCAACGTATTTACTCTTAAACTTCAGCGTACGGCCCAACCATAATGAGGACCACTGCAAGCGGTTGTCGCTGTGCAGGGCATGTGTAGCCGTAAGATAATCAACCACGTTGTTACCCGTAACACCGGTAAAGCTACCACCAAGCCCCCACTTTTTCCAAGCCATCAGCCATCCTATACTGCCACGAAACGTCGACTGCCCCATGCCATACATCATCAACGGTTGCTTATTCAGCACGTTTTCGTTGAAATAAGCAGGAATACCGGCCATACCATTATGATTATACCGCATTGCCATCCACCCATCTACCGACACATTTTTATACGTAAAAAGCCTGTCTGAGGCCGTCAGTTCAAAGCCCGTGTTTATCACTTTGCCTCCATTAGCTGCCTGCGTATAGAAACCATCAATAGCCGGTAACGGTGTAACAACCAACTGGTTGCGTGCACTGTTGCGATAAAATTCGGCATGAAAATGGCCCGTCTCCGTTGTCATATCGGCACCTGCAGCCCACATCAGCATGGTCACAGGCTTTAAACGGGTATTCGGTTTCGCGCTGAGGCGCGACCCGATTTGGTAATAATTGTAAATATATTCGTCGTTAATGTTGTTGGTGTATGTGTTGGTAAAGTCGGTATAGCTAAATGGAACCACACCCGTTGTGCCGCTTTCTATGAAAAGGCGCAGCGTTTTCACGCGGCTATTCTCCAACCAAGGCTCGTTGTGTACATTCCAATAGAGCTTCCCCGCCCAGTAAAAACGGGTGCGGTTATCGGGCGCAAGCAGGTTGGAACGGTTCAAATTGCCCGACAGTTTTATGCCGTATCGGTGACGAAACATATAGTCGACATTCGCAAAAACGCGCATGGTACGCTCAAAAAAACGATGGGCCGACGGTGCCTGCAGCGTGTCGTAGCTCTGCGTAAACGTGACATAGGCCATACGATCGTTTAATACTCCGCGTCCGCCATAGCTCTCACCCGTGCTCTTTCCGTCAAAAATGCCAAAGCCCAAAGACGACGAAAGCCGGCCGTTGCCTACGTTAGCCTGGTGGTCGAGCGACGCACCGCCCTCGTGAGATAAGTATCCGGAACGGCGAATATGGTAAGTGCCGTTGGCGCGTAAGTCGGTATTGGCCAGGAAAACAGCCGATGAAGGCGACAGAAAATTGTCGAAGCGCACAAACTGTCGCACGTAACTGTAATTGCCATTAAACTGCAGTCGCCACGGCAGGTCAATGCGCAAGCCGAGTCTGTTGGTCAGCGTTGCCGTACGTTCTTTGAAGAACGACCCAAGTGAATGCTCATACAGCGGGTTGGGTACTTGCATGCCGTTAACATCAACAAAGGGTCGTAACGCACCCTGCGCATCGTAAGGATTTTCGTTTCCCTGAATCAGGGCCATATCACCCCATCGTCCGAAGTTAGACTTACGGGTGTTATAATTGTCGAAGCCCATATCATTATACACCTTAATTGCCCTGTGACGATAGCCCACACAGGCGCGCAAACTAAGGTCGTTATTGCCCGAACCTTTCATCACACCTCTGCCGGCAGGTGCAAACACCGCCGTAAACTTATACGAAACCAGCCCGTCACTGCCTCCGGCATCAATCTGATGGCGTTGCGTAAAGCCAGTTTGAAGGGGAGCAGAAAGCCAGTCGGTAGCCCCGCTTACGCCCTTCAGCTGCACACGGTACGGGCTTTTGTCGGCCGAAAGCATAGTAAGATAGGTATGGTACTCAACTTTTAGCGGCATAACCGCAGGCCTGACGGTGACAATTTCAACTACACCGTCGGCACCTTGTATGCCCCGTGCCGCCAGGTTTACCGCGTCGCTGATAATCCTGATTTCCTTAATGTTACACACATTCAAAGCGCGAGCCACACTAAGCGGAGCACGATTACCATCGATTACAAACAATATGTTACGGCTTTTGGCACGTGATGTCCAACGGCTGAAACCCCTTACGGCCGATTCGTCAGGAATATATCCGGGAACATCGCCATGATATGCGCGGTCGGTAAGCACGAACGAGGGTTCCAATACCGACAGGGCATACCAGAAATCAGACTGACTAACCTGCTGCAATTCGGCCGAAGTAATCACCTTATCTTCAGCAACACCAGAAACTAAAAAACAGGGAGAAAAGGCAATCACAATAAAACCTGCCAGAAACCTCCTGATTCTGTTCATAAATATTCACGTTTATGACGGCAAAGTTACTGTTTCTTCCTTAATATTTTTAAGAAATATTATCCGAATATAAATCCATAGGAAAAAATACTTAAAAGTGGGTATAAAAACATGTAACACAAGGAAATAAACTACCCAAACGGCGCAACAAAGAGGGATAGGACCATTCGGCATGTCATGATATTTGTTATTTTTGTTCGCAGATAAGGCATGACGCGCAAAGAAAAGGGCACAAACGATATGGACAAACAGCACAACGGAAACGGAGATTAAGCGAAGCGTATGAGAGATTACCGTGTAAGGGTGAGCGTTCGGCGGCCGTCAGCAGCGCGTACGACGGCCGTCAAACCATGCGTACGACGGTCGTCAGCAACGCTGCTGACGGCCGCCGGACACTCACCATACAATCAATAACCATGCAGCATAACGCCATAAACCATTTGGAAACAGCATATAACAAAAAACCGGAATCGACAGATTCCGGTTACCCAATAAAGATATTAAAGAATAATTAATTTACCGAAAGGCCTCAACTGCGCGCCTCAACTTCCACTTATAAAGTGCATGCCACCAACGGCTTATGGGGCGACCCCAGACAGTTTCGGATGGAAAATCGAGCGCGAAATGCAAATTACGATAGGTTTCTACCAAATACTGACGGTAAGTTGACAGCCCTTTGAAGGAGTAACGACTGTCGTAGAAGCCAAAGTTACCACTAAGAATAATCTCAGAAAGCAGCAGTCGGCCAAGGCGTTTATTGGGTTTAACCCATAGGAAATCGCTCTCCAAACCTAAAACCTCTTGCATAATATACATGACGGCAGAGGCAAATTTAAACATGCCTGTATGGCGAAGAACGGGTATTAACCGTTGTTTTTCATCGGCATTAAGTCCGCGACGAAGCAGGTAATAATAATCAATCATCTGCCGTAAGCCAATGCCCTCAAAGAAAAAATGGTGCATGAGGTGCGACAATTGGAAAACAACATTGAAACTATCTGTTGGAACACAGATGGTTCCCAAGCCATCAGGCAATTGGACAACGTTTCTGAACTGCTCGTCTTTATGGGCTTCGAACCAGCTGCGCAGCCGCTTTTCGTGAACAATATTGCCCATAAACGAAGGGAAAAAATGCAGTTCAACAGGTGTTTTCATAACGTTAAGTTCAATATGATGATAGCTTATTTCACCCTGTTTATCCTGTTGGCGGGCAATATTTATGAGCTTTATGATCTCGGGATCAACCGTCCAGAAATAATTCTTACGCTTGTTTTTCGGTTGTTCATGGACAGATTTGTCAGCCGGTTCAGGTTGAATTTTGCACCAAATATCAATATCTCCCGATGTGCGCATATAAGGATCGGGATACATTAACGCGTTGCCCTGTCCCTTTAATACGCAGCTTTTAACCAGATAATCGTGATAAAGACCTTTGGTTAGTGCCGATGCGTCGCGATAAACCTGTATGTTTGTTTTCTTAATAAGGGCATACGTGGCATACCATTTAACAATTGTGGCACTCGAAGGCTTATATGGAGAGTTACCCATTCGCTCCAAACCATGATACAATACGCCCGAAATGGCCTGGTTCTGACCAAACAACAACAGCTCGTCCCAATCAATATCGCTGACCGTGGGGGGGATAGGATTATCGTCGTGCAAGGAAAATCGGAGAAAATCTAAATAAGCCTGTACTTGTTTCGAAAGCATGAAGCGCAGAAATTAACTTTGATGTAAATGGAAAAAACGTTTCATAAATAAAACGTAAACTATCGATAATATGGTTATCTGCAAACATAATGTGAGATACCCGGGGCTGGCAATATACCACGCGCAGCATATAAATTGCACAGCCATATATGCTAACGATACTGCTACATGAGGCACATGCAGTTCATTTGCCATAATCTGGTACAGATGTTTACGATGGGGTAACGATATTTTTTCGTGCAGCATGAGTCGGTGAATAATCGTAAGACACCCGTCAACACCATATACAACCAGAAACGACAGCAAGGAAAGGTCGTGCGTTTGTACAATAATGAATCCGAGGGAAAAAAGTATAATAAAGGCAATTGAGACAGAGCCGACATCGCCTGCAAAGCATTTTGCCCGAGGTCTGAAGTTAAAAAAGCAGAACACGACGTCAGCCAGCAACGTAATTGTAACCAACGACGAAATCCAGTGACCCAATGATTCTCCGGCCTGCATAGTATGGCAATTCAATGTATAAAGAATAGCCGTAAGCACAATCAGCGAATAACCGCCCGTAATGCCGTTGATACCGTCCATGAAATTAAACACGTTCATGGCACCGGTACACACAATAAGTCCGGCGATTACAAAAAAAAGAATATAGAAAATATGCGCTGAATCAGGACATAAACCATTGCAAGTAGACCAAATAAGCTGGCAAAGCAATAACAAGATACCAACAAACTGCAAGGGCAGACGTAATAAAGGACTTAACGAATGGATGTCATCAACGAAACTTAACATCGAAACGATGCTAAGACCAACAAAAAATAATGGGTAATGGAAACCAGAAAGCAGGAACCATACCCATGCACCAAGATAAAAAATAATGCCTCCTCCGCGAAGGGTTATAAACTTAGACGAACCACGTTCTGACGGTTTGTCGATGATATTATAATGGCCGGCAACCCTGAAATAAACTATTTCGAGAATAAAAAGAAGCAGAAATATAATCGCTAAATGCCACATTTTTATAATTGTTTTAATATAGATTCGACCCAAGTAAGCTGTTTTCTTTGGCTAAAGGAATAAAAAAAGAATGGCTTTCACACCATTTACAAGAACAAATAACACTTATAATTACAGCTATATTGTATTATTATTGATAATATCACTGATTTTATAGCAGCCTCTTTGTCTTATTATTTTTACCCGATATGAGTTTTCCGGTTGCCTGCCAAAGATTATTTTGTACCAATTGTCACCTATAAACACCATCTTCATATTGCGAATATTAACCTCCGGATTATCGTCATTGCCGCCAGTAACAAACATCCATACAGCAAGACAACCTCCATCTTCGCAATCATATTCCTCTAAATATATCTTTTCTAATTTATGAATGAACTCAGTTGTCAAACATGACATTGCAACGCTATCGCCCCTATTTAACGAGCCTCCCAAAATATAACTCTGCATAAACCTTTTATAAAAAGAAATGACATCCTCTGTTTTAAGGGAATCTTTTAACGGTTTTTCTTTTACGATACGCTGATTTCGGGAAGTAGTATCATTATAATTTTCGACTTTTGTATTTGTAAAATCCTTGTTTTTCTTTTTAATAACAGTACAACTTATTAAGCCTATACTTAATAATAAAATTTTTATATAAACTTTAAGTTGCCTGTTAATCACCTGTTTAATGGAATATATTGTTAGCGTGAGTTCAACAAACCTACATTATTTTAATATGTCACACTCCTGAACAGGCGTGTAAGGACCGTCCTTTGTTTCAAAAATTACGGTGCCTGAAGCCAGCACATCCATCGAATGCCAGACGCCAGCGGGAATATGTATGCCGTAATTACCAGCTTCGATGCTTAGAATTGACTCGTCAATCACTTTCTTTTTGTCATTATAAAACATCATTTTGAGCTTGCCTCGCAACAGGATATAAGTTTCGGACGTGTGTTTATGGCGATGGATTGGAACCACAGTCCCTGGCTCCAAAGCATTTAAAAGTCGCTGGCATGGGGCGTTAAGGGAGTCGTGAAAGTTGTAATTCATGCGTAATCTACACGATTCTTTCGCCTCCGATGTTACCTTATCGAGCAAGTTTTTGTTAATGAGCTTCATCTGTTTATTGCGTTTAAACCTATTTCCTATTGCGTTTGAAGCTGCTTCTTGTTACTATTAAAGCTGCGGATGGTATAAGAAAGACCTTCGCATGCCGACAAAGGCATTTTATCAATGTTCAATACGCGCTTTATCTTGCTGTTGTCAACCACATAATTTTCTGTTAGTTTGGCTAATCGTTCAGTGGTTAAAGGCAGATGTAATTTGTCGCCAACCTTTGCTAAAAATGTCATTCCACTTCGCCCAAACTTCCATATTCGAACCTTTTGCCCTAAACAATCGCCTATAATTTCAACCAGCATGTTAGTGGATAAAGCCTCATCGTCAGCAAGATTATAAACACCACTGCCGATATTTTGCTCTAAAAGTTGGTCTACAACAAAACATACATTCTGAATGGAACAGAAAGAACGCTGGTTCTCGAACGCGCCTAATGGCCAGGGAAAACCTTTGCTTACAACCTTATAAAGCAAGTTAAGGTTGCCTTTATTGCCCGGGCCGTGCATCATACAAGGGCGCAGAATATAAACCTGTCTGCCCTCAGTTTGGGAAGATGGTGTCGATTGCCATATGTCATTTATTTGTTTTTCGGCAGCCGCCTTGCTTTCGCCATACGGACCTTTAGGCGCAGGTGTGACATCTTCTGTAAGAATTTGGCCGGGGACTTTGTCGGCCACAGCCTTAACTGACGAAAAAAAGATGAACTTTTTAATATCCTGATGTTCCATGAAATAAGCAAAAACCTTCAGGGTTAAATCTCTGTTTACCTTAAAATAAACATCTGCTTTAGTCTGGTTTTTGGTATCATGGGCCTTCCCTGCCAAATGAATAATGGCATCAACCTGAGGTAAACTGTCATCAGTAAGGTCAGTCCAGGTATAGGTTCCTGTACGGCCCAGCCCATAAACAGTATGTCCTTTAGCCTCTAAATAAGGTACAATATTCTGCCCTACAAAGCCATGGCAACCCGTTATCAGTATATTCATATCAGTATAACTTCTCTATTTCGTTCCAAACAATATGATTTTCAAAGTTCTTACGTACCCATTCACGTGCCTTTTCTCCGCTAACACCACTGCATGCATCATGAATACTACGGATAGCATCGGCAATTTGTGACACATTATGCTCAACAAACAAGCCTGTTTCGCCTTCCAGAATAGAATCGCAACAACCAGTAGCACGAGTAGTTATAACCGGAACTTGCATAGCTTGAGCCTCTAAAACACCCGTGGGAAAACCCTCACGATATGACGCTAACACGTAAACGTTCATCATAGCATAGAAGTATTCCATATCCGAATTTTGGAAATCAGTCCATACTATTTGTTTATCGTTCTTAATATCCTGCTGTATATCATCGGGCAGAGCATCTCTAACCTCAAACATTCCAACCAAGAGGAGCTTATAATGAGCATTGGCTTTCTTCACATTACGGAAAGCACGAACCAACTCTATAATGCCTTTATCACGAACCAATCGACCAGAATAGCCTATCACCCAATCGTTATCGGCTATCCCCCACTTCGATTTCATGCGAGCTAACTTCTGTGAATCAATGTTAGCAGGATTGAATTTTCCTTCGGTATCAATGCCACAACATGTACCTTTATGAAGAATAATTTGCCTGGAAGGAGAGCCAAGATGATCAGTTATCGACCGTTTCAGAACGGAAGGAGAAACACAAACTATCTTTGTTGCACACAAAGAAGCAAGGCGATCAACGCTCATGAGGATGAAACGTTTAAGTCCACGTGACGTCTCATAAACTAAACCGTGACGGAAATATATTCGTTTGGGAACGCGCATCAGCCATCCTGCAATCATCGACAGGAGGCCGCCTTTAGGCGTATGGCCTACAACAATGCCGATTTGCTTTTGTTTAATATAACGGCATATCCCGATAACGGTTTTGATATCCTGAATAATATTGATTGATCTTAGAACCGGCAGAACCCGATAATCAAAAGAATTCTCCCTGGCATATTCTGCCAAATATTTTGATTCAGAACATACAACATGGAGGTTATACCCTTTATCTTTAAAATATTTAAATTGTCCGTCAATAAAATATGGTATCACAAAATAAATATTTACAACGTGAAGTATATTTTTTTTGTAGTGATTCATGACTCGCTATTATTAGTCATACATGGGGAAAATGAAATTATTGCTTGAATACATTAAGATAAACCTTTTCATATCCTGCAACAGTCTTGTTGATATCAAACTCTAATGCCCGATGGTAGCATCGGGCAGCAATCTCCTTATAATAGATTTCATCGTCAGCTAAACGATTAATTTCCTTTGCCAAGGTATCAGCATCTTCGTGCGGGAACAGAATACCATAGCCTTCTGTAACCTCTCGAAGCCCGTTTACATCAGAGGCAATGAAAGGCTTATGTGCACTCATTCCTTCAACATTACTAAGGCTTAGCCCCTCCCAATGAGATGACATTACGATAATATCAGCTGCTTTCAGAATATTAGGAATATCTGTACGCAAGCCAAGAAACCTTACATTATCGGCAACTCCTAAAGATAAGGCTAATTGCCTTACGTCGTCCATGCGATCACCTATTCCGGCAAACCATACTTCGAACTTTGTTTTATCTAATTTGTTTAAGGCCTTAACTATCGTATCCTGGTCTTTCTGTTTACGAAATCCAGCAACCATTAAAATTGCCTTTCTATCTTTCTTTAATGACAAAAGTTCAGCATTAGGATCACTTTCACTTATTGCTTGTACATCTACACCGTTATTAATTGTTGATATTTTGTTATAGCGCAGACTCGCTTGATTAAGCCAATCTCCGCCCATATATTCTCTCAGTTTCGTTTCTGCAATCTTGCTGATACAAATAATATGTTCATATTGTCGGTACATCCAGCTCTCAACTGGTGCATACCACTTCCAATCGCGTTTGCGATTGGAGGTATTATGCTCTGTTGATACAATCTTGGTATGCACAAACATATTAGCAATTGCAACGAAAAGCTGTGGAGAAGAGTTGTGGGTATGGACAATATCATATCCACACATTATCTTTACCAGTTGCAGTATATAAAAGGGATTGTACACTCCATGTCCTAAAGTATATATCTTTGTTTGCGGACTGTCTGCCTTTAATTTTTGCATCAACGGAGTCTCAACACCGTTGAAAACACACAAATCAACCGTATGTCCCAAGTTCTGTAACCTTGGTACCAAATTAACAACCAACGTTTCAGCCCCCCCCGTTTCCAAAGAAGTAATTACATGAAGAATTCTTAAAATTTTCATATGTGACACACGATGTATAAGTAATAAGACTCCTACATTAATTAATTATGAATGCCTGTCTCATCTATGAATACATTATGATCGTACTTAAGATTACTTGTGTCCAAAGGCGTAGTATCATCCCAAAGATATGAAGCTCTATACATATTCTTCTTAAAAAACAAGAAATGCAAATAGGGTATCTCTTTATTATCCGATAAAGAACTCAATTTCCCTTCACGATATATATAACTCATACTATGAACTCCTATCTCTGGCGTTGCATTTAGTTCTTGATAATATTGTCGTCGGAAAAGTTTTGAGAAGTGCTGAATAGGCCACGCCAATACGTCATTTATTCTCTTGGCTATCCGTAGAGGAAGAACTCGTCGCAACATATAACTATTAATACCTCTTAATATCTTTAACTCAGGAGCTAAGATATCAGACAGATATTTTTCATCTAAAGGAATCATATCCACAGACTGTAACATCTGTTGCCATTGTTTGATCCGAAAGCAGATCTCTCGATTCTTACGATTATTTCTCAATATACATAGTGGTCCGGAAATACGATCTCCTTCTGTAGAAATAACATCATATTTTCCTAAAACATCATCAGAAAACACTATCTTTAAGTTCCCAAAAACTAAGTCTATATCACAAAATCCCCAATAATCATATTTAGTCAACTCTCCCTTAAAAATATAGCCATAAAATGGTCTTACACCACAAAGTTTATAAGCAGATTTCGGTTCAAAAGTAATACCTAGACTTTTACCTATCTTATCACAAAAATCTTTGAAAGATATTGAAATGTAAAAGAGATTAGAACATTCATAATGATATTCGCAATCTGTATACAAAAAAAAGTCTATAAAAGGGTTATGTTTACACCCTTCAACAAAAAGAGACATCCATTTTGGAAAATGTCCGAAATATGGTATTATTATTGCAATCTTATTATTCATAATTTAATTAAGCTAATAAGATCTTTCTCAACCTTTCAATAATCTTACAATTATCCCCATAGGAAAGAAAATAATCCAGTACCACTGAAGCTGATAATATTTTCCAAATTTAAAAGACTTCAATAGTGTATATCGCCAGAAATTGATAGCACATCTAAAACGGAAAGAAAGAGTAACATCTGAATTCTCAACCATTTCTTTATACGTTAGCATTGTTGCCTTAGGATTTCTCTCTAAAAGCTTAGTTTGCTGACTAGACAATCCCCCTTCTAAGTATTCACATAAATAAATGACCTTATCAAAATACCTTATTTTATATCTTCTTGAGATACGATTCCAAATTAGTGCTTCTGGACAAAAGTATTCATTGGGAAACTCTGGGAAAGGGTATTCACGCATAACTTCTGTGCGTATCACTTCCGCTTTATCACCATAAATATGATACTTATATCCAGATTCCGCTATGGCGCAATCAAGAAAATCAAAATGAGTATCAGTGCCTATCTTATTATGGCCAAAGTCTCCTTTCATCCCTGAAACCCCACAAAAATCTTTATTATCCCTTATTTGTTCATAGTATTTAGAAACTAGTTCCAAAGAGTCTTCTGCCAATGTATCATCACTATCAACAATAAAAAACAACTCACCGGTTGCAACACTAACTCCTTTATTTATAGCCCTGTGCTTACCACCATTATGTTGTTGCATAAAATGGATGTTTAATATGCCTTCATTGATGAACGTCTCTACAACTTCACGTGTATTATCAACAGAGCCATCGTCTACAACGATCCATTCAAAATACTGATACGTCTGCAATTTCAGGGATTTGTAAAGCCGGGGCAATAAATTGGACCGATTGTAAGCTGGTGTAAAAACTGTTATCAGAACTTTCCCCATACGGAACATATTTAACCAAATATCAATTTACTAAAAAGGGACCTAATTTTGTCTAAAGTAATAGATACAGCAAAAACTACTATTATAAATAATACTGTCTTTGATAGAAAAATAAAAGTAGAGTCATTTTGATACCATTGTGCTATCCAGGTCCCATAAAAAGGTCTGAGCACTAACTCGTTTCCATGTAACAAATAGATTGCTAAACATGAAGATGCCATGCCATTAATCACAGATGACTTTATCTTCAATCTGCTAAAGATAAGTAATAGGATAATGGCCTCTAATATGACTAAAGGATTTGTGTAAGTAAATAATCTTCCTTCAATAGGAAGTCCTACATAAGTAACACTGAAAGCGGTTAATGCTAGTATCATAACAATTCCCAAGAACACAAAAGACAAAGGCTTTATTGAGATTGCAGCTAAAGTACACCCCTTCTTTAATATGATAGTATTTTGGTAAAGTCTCACGTACCTACCCAGGGAATAAAGGCAAACAAATGAAAAGGCAGAATATCCTCCTCCTATCCATTCGGCCCCGTTAATACTAAACCACCCATAAATAGTTTGGAATATAAATAGAGCAAGTAAGACTCGTCCATATTCTTTCTGAGTAGAGTTCTCTATAAATTTATTAATGATAGGTGATAACAAATAGAGCCCTATATAAGATTTAATAAACCAATAGTCACAGCTATTCAACATCAATATGGTAGAAAGACTTTTGCCATTTAAATATTTATTGGGAAATAATGTAACTAAAGCACTCCAAATTAAGATACTAAAAAATAAAACTTGGAATATTAGAGCCCGGAACTTTTTCCAATTAACCTTCATTCCAAACCACCCTGAAATTAAAATGAAGATATTGACACAACTGATAGCAATCGCATCCACAACATAAAATTCCAAGGCTTTAAAAGGATTCTTTACCACATAAACTTCCGTTGGTCGCGGTAAAAGTAAAAAAACATGAATTATTAAGGCAAGAATCATTGCTACGATTCTAAGTAATTCAAAATTTGACTTTCTTTCTTGCACTTCTAAAGTTTATTTTTTAAAATTAGGACAGAATCGGAAAGCTGTACGGTAAAACTTATCCCTGTCGTACTCGTGGTCATATTCATAACGTTCCCAGCTATAATCCTTTTCTCTATATCCGTTACTGAAGAATGTCTTATAAGGATACAAATTTAGATACCTCTGCCATCCTGTATAAATTCTAAGATAAAGGAATAAACTTAATCCTATAAGAAATATAGGTGTTTTACTCACTATATTTTTATGAAAAGTACAAATATATGAAATAGTTGTAATTACACCTAACATATAGTACCAACTTAAACGCCCACCATTCTCTGAACGTACAAAAAATAACAGGACAGCACAGAACACCAGTGACATATTCATTAATACAATATAAGATTTTTCTTTCGGGATACTACCATAATTCTTCAGAATAAGATATAGAAAGAAAAATGCTTCCAAAACATATGGTATTCTCAAACCACCACTGGCGTTATATTCAGAGTTACGTTCTTCAATAGTAGAACTTGCATAGATTTCAAAAAGAGCATTTGGTATTGGCGACAATCCAATACCAAATAATACCAACATTACTCCGACAACCAGGCTTGGAGGAAATTTCTTAATTGGAATAAAATATAGAGGAAAGAATATCAGTGCTGAATTGTGCATTGAGAAAGCAATGAAGGAAACTAAACAAAATTTCCAGAAATTCCTCTCAATAACATATTTCACGCCTAACCATGCAATCGTTGCACCTAAAACTTGTCTTAGGTAAGTAAAACTAAAGAAAAACCAAAGGCCTAGAAATAAAACTAATGCCATTGGATAATTCTCTGCATATCTTTTCAGTGAGACAAATAAACACGAATATATTATTAATGTGACAATTAAAATAAAAATATAACGATTTTCTGTTATAAAAGAAATAATTATATTCAACCATGTATAACCTACCTCCCCATCAAAATAAGAGAACATATCAGACCTTATATA
>CALIIG010000206.1 GCA_938018155.1 uncultured Prevotella sp. | reverse complement strand
AAAAAGTGCCGCGACCAACGATGTTGATTGCGGCACTTTTTTATATCGTCAATAATCCGTGACAGGCTAAACCTGATGATAAAACTCGCTGAAAGGCAGGCGATAACGTTCACCGCGAACCCCTTCGGGCACGCGAACACCGCATGTTATCACCATATTGATGCCGCAATTGTGAGGCAGGCCGAGCACCCTTTTTACGCGCAGGCTGTCGAATCCCTCCAGCGGGCACGTGTCATAACCCTGTTCACTCATAGCCAGCATGAAAGTTTGCGCGGCCAATGCACAGCTTTTGTGCACCACTGCACGCATATCAGCCTCCGTAACCTGACGCGTAACCGGGCGAAAAAGGCCCGATACCTGCATAAATACCTTGCGGAGAATACCTGTCAAACCAAAGAAACGGCAATACATAAACGGCATTAACCGCTCATAATACAGCTTCTGAAGTTTAATGCGACGGGCTTTCTTATCTTCCGGACTGTTCATATTTACCTCGTCAATATTGGCTTTCAGCACTTCGCGGGCATGCTCACGGTATTTATCCTGCCGTGTAACGAACACCACAATCTGCTGCGCCGACCGTGCGCTTCCCTGCCCGAGGCACGCCCCGGCCAACGCTTTCAGCGTATCTTTTGACGTAACATGGTAAGCCTCCCAAAGCTGCATGTTCGAACTTGTCGGTGCCAGTGTTGCCAGACGAAGACATTCACGCACGCGCTCATCATCGAGTTTCTGCTGCGGATCATATTTTCTCACGGCACGACGGTGCTCCAAAATTTCTCGTAAAGTCATATCACTATCTTATTAAACAAATGTAACCTGTTATCAATTGCAAAATTACACTTTTGCCTGTTCACCACAGTTTGTCATACATACAAAAAAGGTTAAACCTACAATATACCTTATTATTTTTGACAAAATTGGCATACCTTTGCATATATACATTTGAAAGGCATTGCCTTTCCAGTGTATTTATTTTATCATTTGATGTTGAAGAACCTGCGAAGACGACATCTCCATGCCTGGATTCTGCTGGGGGTTTTCCTGCCCATGCTCATCATGGCTTCCGTACATGTGCATACACCGTACGAGGAGACAGCAGTGTCGTGTTACGACTGTGTTCATCATGTTCACCATGACGGGCATCTTTCGTCGTCAACGCTTAGCCTGGACCATTGTGTTCTTTGCCATTTTCTTGCCTTCAACTATCTTCAAGCAGCACCGTTTGTTGCCGTTTTCCTTACTGCCCTGTTTGCTTTCGACCTGTGTTATGCGCCCGACAAGCTGCACCATACGCAGCTAAGGATACTTGCTCCGCGCGGTCCGCCGATTGCCTTACATCTTTTTTCCTGATACCTTATTAAGGGATTATAGTACCCATACACCGGCTCCGACAGATGAGCAGGCTGTAGTGTACCGTTTTCCACGATGGTTTTCAGGATATAAAAACACCCCGACTCCTTATTTTCCTTATTTATTTTAAATAGAAATATTTCCATGAACAAGATATTTTCTATCCTGTTTGCGATGTTTATATGTATGAACATCGCAGCAGTTCCGGTAACAAGTGCCGTCAAGGGCAGCCTTACGGGCAAGGTTACCGACCATGTTGACGGCTCGCCGCTTGCGGGAGCTACCGTTTATTTACCCGAATTGAATGTAGGTGTAACCACTGATGCCAACGGCGTTTACACGTTAACGTCACTTCCTGCCAAAGAAGTAAAGGTTGAAGTAAGCTATCTCGGCCACCGCTCGGTGACACGAAGCGTAGATCTTGCCAAAACAACCACCCTCGATTTTGTGCTGAACGAGCAGAACGCACAGCTGGGAGAGGTTGTCGTTACAGGGCTTACGGGCAAGGCATTGATGAAGGATTCGCCCACCCCTGTGTCGGTAGTCAACTCGGCTTACCTCCAGTCGCACACATCAACCAACGTTATTGACGCACTCAGCTCGCAACCGGGTATGGCCCAAATCACCACGGGCGGTGGCATTTCCAAGCCTGTTATCCGTGGCTTGGGCTTTAACAGGGTTGTCGTTGTCAACGATGGTGTGCGACAGGAAGGCAACCAATGGGGCAGCGAACACGGCATAGAGGTCGACCCGCAAAGCGTATCGTCGGCCGAAATCATTAAGGGTCCGGCTTCGTTAATGTATGGATCTGATGCCATGGCGGGTGTTGTTCTGTTCCGCGGCGACCCTGTTGCCGGACAAAATACGGTGAAAGCTGATGCTGCTACCGAGTACCAGACCAACAACGGACTGTTTGGTTACACAGCCCATGTGAGGGGAAACCAGAACGGTTTCGTATGGAACGCACGATGGTCAGACAAGATGGCACATGCGTATAAGAACCCAATCGACAACTATGTCATCGGTTCGCAGTTTCGTGAACGGGCTGCACAGGGCATGATGGGCCTTAACCGCAGTTGGGGTTACAGCCATCTTACGGGCAGTTACTACCATTTAACGCCCGGTATGATGGAGGGCGAACGCGGATACAGCCATCGTTATGGCAAGGAGTTGCCGTTCCAGGAGGTGCACCATTATAAGGTCATATCGAACAATGCCTTTTATATGGGTGGCGGTACGCTGATGGCAACACTCGCCTATCAGCAAAATCGCAGGCAGGAATTTGAGGAGAGTGCCGACACGGCAGGCCTCGATTTTATGCTGCATACCGTCAACTACGATATTAAATACCAGCTGCCTTCCGTAGGCTCATGGAAATTTGCGACAGGCGTTGGCGGCATGTGGCAACGCTCACTTAACAAGGGTGAGGAGTTCCTTATACCTGCATACCAGCTCTTCGACGCCGGTATCTTCGCCACTGCAAGCCGTCATGCAGGCAAGTTTGCGCTTAGCGGGGGCTTACGTTATGACCATCGTCATTTGCACAGTTTTGCGTTAGCAGGCCATTTCGACGCCTTTAAGCGTAACTTTTCAGCCCTTACAGGAAGCATCGGGGCGGTGTATGCGCTGAAGGATAACATGAATCTCCGACTGAATTTATCGCGTGGTTTCCGCGCCCCTAACCTTGGAGAGCTGGGCTCGAACGGCGTACACGAGGGCACAACAGCCTACGAACTGGGCAACCACGAGCTGAAACCTGAGTTCAGTTGGCAAATAGACGCAGGATGGGACTTCTCTTCTCCTGTTGTCAATGCGCAGGTATCGCTCTTCAGTAACTTCATTGACCATTATATTTTCATTGAGAAACTGGCAGGCGTTATTACCGGCGGACACGAAACTTACCGTTATACGCAGGGCAATGCACGGTTGACAGGCGGTGAAGTTTCGGTCGACCTGCACCCCGTTGAACGCCTCCACTTCGAAAATTCGTTCTCATATGTCAACAGCATTCAGCTGCACCAGCCTGCCGACCGCAAGTATCTGCCCTTCACTCCAGCCCCACGATGGAACGCCGATGTGCGCTACGACTTTATTCGTGACGGCCATACGTTCAACAATTTATTTGCTGCCGTGGGCGTCGAAACCAACTTAAGGCAGAACCATTTTTACGGTTATAACAATACTGAAACGGCTACACCGTCGTACACGCTGGTTAATTTGTCGGCAGGTACCGACATACGCGTGCACAATCGCCGGTTGATGAGCCTGCACATCATGTGCAACAACCTCTTCAACCGCGCTTATCAGAGCCACCTTAACCGTCTGAAATATGTCGAGGCAACACCGCCAAACGGTCACCCGGGACTATACAATATGGGACGGAATATTGGCTTTAAACTGAACTTTTATATTCTTTGATTATACCAAAACTAAAACTAAACTGACGGAAGGCGGGGGTTATGACCCTCGCCTTTTTGCATGATATACTTGCCTTTACAGAATTAAATATATATCTTTGCCACACAATCGGAAACCTGTAAAACAAAAAACAACAACTTATGCTATTGAAAAGAATTGTAAATTGCATGCTTCTTTTTGTCACCTTTGCATGCACAGGCATGGCTTGGAACACCGCCGACTATTACAAAAAACGTGAGGTAATGATACCCATGCGCGACGGGACACGCCTCTACACCGCCATTTACGAACCTGCAAACCATAAGGACCGCCGCCCCATACTGATGGAGCGCACACCCTATGGCTGCCATCCCTACGGCAAAGATATGGCCAACCTCTTTGCCCCCAGCCTGGCACACTATGCCCGTGAGGGTTATATATTTGTGTTTCAAGACGTAAGAGGCACGTCGATGAGCGAAGGAACGTACGAAAATATACGTCCCATAATGCTTGCGAAAGGGCAGAAAGCCAACGACGTTACCGACAGTTACGACACCGCCGACTGGCTTCTGCGCCACACGCGCAACAACGGTAGCATAGGCGTTCACGGCAATTCGTACCTCGGTTTCTACACCCTTGTAGCAGCTTTGTCGCGCCATCCTGCCATCAAGGCTGTGTGTCCGCAGGCCCCTGTGGGCGACTGGATGATGGGAGATGACATTCATCACAACGGCGCACTGATGTTAACCGATGCCTGGTCGTTCCTGTCGGGCTTCGGCCGACTGCGCAAAGGTCCTGCCGAAAGCATGCCGCCGGTAGCAAAATATTACACCGGCGATGAATATTCGTTCTTTCTTAACACCCTTCCTCTGGCCAATTTGACCCGCCTTTTGCGCGACAGCATACCCTTCTGGCACCAGTTTATGCAGCACCCCACGTATGACAGCTGGTGGCAACAGCGCACGCCCATCCCTCATTATAAGAACCTGCGCTGCGCCGTGATGGTGACGGGCGGATGGTTCGATGCCGAAGACCTCTACGGAACGCTGCACGCTTACCGGCAGCTTACGCGCACCATGCACAAAGACAGTCTTTATTTCATCATGGGACCGTGGAAACACGGCGGTTGGAACAGCGGGGAAAACACCGGGCTGGGCGATATTACATTTTCAAAAGAAAACCTCAACGAGGTGTTTCGTACGGCCGAAAACAACTTCTTCGACCATTATCTCTTAAACCGGGAATTGCCTGAAAAGATGCCCCATGCCAAAGTATTCTTCACCGGTGAAAACCAATGGAAGGACCTTTCGCAATGGCCCCTCGCAGGCACAACGCCTACAACGCTGTATCTTACTGACGGCAGCCAATTGTCGTTACAACAGCCGGCTGCTGACGCTATGCCGGCAACCTATACCTCCGACCCTGCCCACCCCGTGCCTTACAGTGCCAACCCCTGGCACAACCGCAAGGCACAATACATGGTTGCCGACCAACGCTTTGCCTCGTTCCGCCCCGATGTGCTGACCTATACAACGCCCGTGCTCAGCGAAAGCCTTACCGTGGCGGGCCCGGTAAAGGTAAAACTGTGGGCAAAATCGTCAACCACCGATGCCGACTTTATCGTGAAACTGATTGATGTACAGCCTGATTCGTCACGGCTTGCAGGCTATCAGATGCTGGTTCGCTTCGACGTGCTGCGCGCCCGCTTTCGCAACAGCATGGCCAAACCGTTGGCTCTTGTACCCGAAAAGGCCGAAGAAATGACGTTAGAACTTAACGATATTGCCCACACTTTTATGCCGGGCCACAGGCTTATGGTTCAGGTGCAAAGCTCATGCTTCCCGCTCGTCGACCTGAATCCGCAGAAATTCGTCAATATTTACCATTGCACGAAGGCCGATTTCCAAAAAGCCGGCATCACCATTATGCAAGACCGCGAGCACCCCTCGCGCATCATTCTGCCCGTAGCCGGCAACCAGCTTCTTAAATAAACAACGCCAGGCAGCTCCCTCCAAAGGGCGATGCCTGACGCCAAAAATCGTTACAGAGCCGCAACCGCAGCGATAACACAAAAAGAAAAGGGATGAAACCGGAAACACCGGCATCATCCCTTTTCTACTTATATCATATAAAATTAATTTCTGCTTTCTCTAAATCCCGTATTAGCGAGCCATCCTGTCCATAGTAATAGCTACTGCTGATACTGCGAGAAACACGATTGCTGTAACTGAAACAAATGTCATAATAGTCATAATTTTTTCCTTTCTTTTTTATTTATTGTCTATAATCTGAGAGCCACCCCTTGTGGTCTCTTTGTCATTCCGCCGAAGCGGTTGTCATCCTAAAAAA
>CALIIG010000205.1 GCA_938018155.1 uncultured Prevotella sp. | reverse complement strand
GTAAAGGCGATTAAGTTCGGTTTTTGCGCATTGATACTGTCAACATCGCGAGCCAGCACCTTATGCAGACTGCCGGAAAAAGTACCTACATGGGCATCAGAAAAGTGTACAATGCGGTAGCCGTCGAAAGCTGGGGGAAGATTTTTAAAGGTAAGGTCAACGTGTTTTACCTTTAATTGCCGAATACCTGCGGTGAAACCATATACCATCATGCCCCATGACACAAATATAAACAATGCTGAAACCTGCATACTCCAATTACAGTGCAGATGAAAATAACGGTTTATGGCTCTTCCGCATAAGGAGAAAAGGCAGAAGATAACCTTGGGATAAACCATAAGACCCAAAAGAACGAGGTAAACATTTACCCACATCAGGTTATCGGGAACGAAGTTACGCACCATTGCCAAGCCTGCTGTATAAATCAGCATAACGACAGAAGGCAACCACCATAACAGCCTTTTTATCCAACAATAACTCCGACGATGGTGCAGGAAATGAAGGTCGATATAAAGGTCGCTCAAAATAATGGCAACGACAACTGGTATGAATATGCGTGCAATCATTTTTTTATCATACTTGAAATAAGGAAACGTCTCATCTGCTCTACGGGAACACCGCGACGCCTTGCATAGTCGGTGAGCTGGTCTTCACCTATTTTACCTATATTGAAATAAGTGGCTTGGGGATGCGAAAACATCAGTCCCGACACAGAAGCATGCGGAACCATCATGCCGCTGTCGGTTAAATGAATGCCTGTTTGCGGCATATCGATAAGGGTCGACAATATAAAATTTACGCTCATATCGGGCATTGAGGGATAGCCTACCGCCGGGCGAATGCCCTGATAACGTTCTTTAAGCATGTCGCTTATCGAAAGTTTTTCGTCGGGAGCATAGCCCCAATAGTATTTCCTTACATCGGCATGCAAACGCTCAACCGTTGCTTCGGCAAGACGTTCGGCAAGTATCATGGCAAGCATGTGGCGGTAAACATCGTCTGGATAAAGGTTCTCGATGTCGGCATTAACCGTTGTAGCAAATGCACCTACCTTATCTTTTATGCCCGATGACAGCGGTCGGACAAAGTCGGACAAACATAAATTGGGATACCCACTGTTTGAAACCTTTTGCTGTCGCAACATGGGTATGCGAACATCATCGAGCAAAAGGTCGTCGCCATCGCTGTTGGCATCGAACAATTTAAATATAGCATAAGTATGGAACCGTCCTTCCCAGCTGTCGAGCATGGCGTTGGCATCGGCCCTAAGCTGTTTACGCTCAACGCCATGGTTACCGCTCATTCCCCAGGTATGGAAGAAATATATCCAGTTAATAAACGGGCGGACATCGCTAATATGGAAAGTAAGTTTCATGTTTTTATCGTGAAAACTCTACCGCTTCACCGAAATAATTATCATCGAAAGTGCCTTTGTTATAAACATGATGACCGTTACAGAAAGTATCGACAACACGCCAATTGAAGCTTTCGCCTTGTAAGGGACTCCATTTACACTTGCTTTGTATCACATCGCTGGTAACTTTCCAGGGCTCTCCTCTCTTAACAATAGTAATATCAGCCTTATATCCCACGCGCAAAAAGCCACGGTCACGAATCCCAAACAACCGCGAGGGGTTATGACACATAAGCCATACCAAACGCTCCATGGTTAAAACGCCCTCATCAACAAGCTGTAACATTGATACCAAAGAGAATTGTATCATCGGCATTCCTGATGAAGCATGTGCACACCCGCCCTGTTTGTCGGCCAACTGATGAGGTGCATGGTCGGTCCCCACGCAGGTTATACGGCCCGATGTAAGTGCGCAGCGCAGGGCATCACGGTCGGCAAGCGTTTTAACAGCAGGGTTACATTTGATAAGTGCTCCTTTGGTGGCATAGTCTTCTTCGGAGAAAAGTAAATGTGCCAGGACGGCTTCGCCCGTTATCTGTGGCATGGACCCTTCGCAACCTGCATGCTGATTAAGATCCAAAAGGTTTAATTCTTCAGCCGTGGAGATATGGGCAATATGGAGCTTTGTTCCGAATTGTCGGGCCAGTTTAACTGCAAGTTCACTGCTTTTATAGCATGCAGCGGCCGACCTGATGATGGGATGCAGGCGAATTTCAGGGTCGTGGC
Source organism: uncultured Prevotella sp. (assembly GCA_938018155.1). GTDB lineage: Bacteria > Bacteroidota > Bacteroidia > Bacteroidales > Bacteroidaceae > Prevotella. Next base: position 484 of record CALIIG010000205.1, on the reverse strand, counting down.
CATACTTTTTTAGGGCCTTATCCATATTGTTATTGATGACGGCCGAGTCTTCACAGTGGGTCATCAAAAGTAATTGATGGTCGGCACACGCTTTAAAAACATCATCTAAAGCCTGTAGTTTGTCAACAAGCATATTACCCGTAGAGGCTCCCATAAAAAGCTTTACACTGGGAACGCGTGTACGATCAAGTGCGCTTAACAACCCCGTATTGTTATTTGTGGCACCAAAGAAGAAGCTGTAATTGACATGACTCTTACGTGAAGCCAGCCGGAATTTATCGTCAATAGCCTCAAAAGTTGTTGTCTGGGGCTTGGTATTAGGCATATCAAAGTAGGTGGTTACCCCACCAAATGCTGCTGCCCGCGATTCGCTTTCAATGTCAGCCTTGGCTGTAAGTCCTGGTTCACGGAAATGAACATGCTCGTCTATCACTCCGGGGAAAACAAAACACCCCGCGGCATCTACGCATTTATCGTAGTTTCC
>CALIIG010000204.1 GCA_938018155.1 uncultured Prevotella sp. | reverse complement strand
TAGCAATATTATTTTACAAATAAGAGAAAGCCGGTTTTACGGCTATACGGGGAAAAAGATGATGGGCATACGAAAGAAATCTGCACTCGATTCAGAGGAGGACATGGCAAACTGGGGCAGGGACGGATGCAAGGAAGAGGTGGCAAGGCCAAAGAAGCATATCAAGGCATTGAAGAAGACTGCCGACTACCTGGGGCCGGAAGCATTCAACCCTGCTGACAATGCCATCGCAGAAAGTATTTTCAATGCTCACTTGTGCCTTTTAAAATGTACTTGTGGCTGTTTTCTCCAAACTGTCCGATAGAAACGAAATAAGCGGATGCCCTTATTTACAGGACATCCGCTTCATTTGCTATCGTGACTCCGGCGGGACTCAAACCCGCGACACCCGGAACCGGAATCCGGTGCTCTATTCAACTGAGCTACGGAGCCATGGAATGATGGTGCAAAGGTAATAATATTTTTCGGCTTTCATTCAATTAACCTATTAAAATGTATGGGTAATAGGCCATATAAGCATAAGTTAGTATGTGTGTATTATATTTAGAACTTGGTAGTCCCATTATGTAAAATATTGCGTGATATATGTGTGATTACGTATGAAATTGATTACTTTTGTGTACAAAATAATTATATAGCATATAAAACGACTGCATAATGAGCAAACTAATTAAACCCAATAACTACACGGCTTTGCTCGATCGTAGGCAAACAGAACAGGGCATTAAACTTATTAAAGACTTCTTTCAGCAAAATCTCTCAACCGAATTACGATTGCGCCGTGTAACGGCACCACTCTTTGTGTTGAAAGGGTTAGGTATAAATGATGATTTAAATGGAATAGAACGTGCAGTATCTTTCCCCATCAAAGATATGGGAAATAAATGTGCTGAGATAGTCCATTCGCTGGCAAAGTGGAAACGTTTAACGCTGGCTGAATATGGTATAGCTCCGGGATACGGAATTTACACTGACATGAACGCCATACGTGCCGATGAAGAGCTTGACAATCTGCATTCTCTTTATGTTGACCAGTGGGACTGGGAAACAGTCATTGAGCACAATGAGCGTACACTCTCCTTTCTGGAACAGATAGTAAGACATATTTATGCTGCAATACTTCGTACCGAATACCTTACGTGTGAAAGCTATCCACAGTTAAAGTCTTTCCTGCCAAGGGATATTAATTTCGTTCATGCACAGGAGCTTCTTGATCGTTATCCTAACCTTTCTCCGAAAGAACGCGAAGATGCTATCTGTAAGGAATATGGAGCTGTTTTTGTAGAGGGCATAGGATGCAAGCTGTCAGATGGGAAAAAACACGATGGTCGCGCACCCGATTATGACGATTGGTCTACCGTATCAGCAAGTGGGAAGCCAGGTTTAAACGGCGATATTCTTATATGGTATCCCGTTTTGGAACGCGCAATAGAACTGAGTTCCATGGGAATCCGTGTTGATAAGGAGACTTTGCTGCGACAGCTTAAGATAGAGGGTAAGGAAGATAGGGAAAAACTTTATTTCCATCAGCAATTACTCCACGATAAGTTACCTTTAAGTATTGGAGGAGGAATTGGACAGAGCCGTTTATGTATGGTTCTACTCCACAAGGCTCATATTGGTGAAATACAGGCTAGCATATGGCCTGAAGAAATGAAGAAGGAATGTAAGGAGTGGGGCATGCCTTTAATTTAAATGTGTAAAACATAATACGTTAATAAAGCAACTGTTTTCTCATATTGGTGAGCAAGCAATTGCTTTATTTGTCTAATATCTTATCATATTGAGCTTTCCTTGATATAATTCAGGCAAGTTCTAATCCTAAATTTACTCTGAGCTTTTCAAATGCAGGATTGCGTTTCCGCAGTTCGTCGAAAATCTCTCGTTTGGTAAACGCCTTTCGTAATTCGTCCTGATTTGCCAGTCGAACGCTAAATTCAATGGATTTATGATTTAGCGTCTGCCTCATGGTCGCGCGTATTTTACCACGAATCTGGCTAATTTGCTCTAACAGGATATTGTTGTCAACCACAACTTCGAAGTCAGGATAGGTTGTAATGCGGGGAACAAGGTTTTTTAAGCGCGATGCAAGTCCCACGAAGTTTTTAGGCATACGGTTGCACATTAATGTCCATTGCATGGAAAGTTCCGTTTCTGTAAACCGTTTTTCTTCCTTTATTGTTTGTTCTTCGTCAACCTTAATGGCATTTAAATCGTCAGAGAGTATCGGGCCTCGTTTAAGTCCTGCAAAGGTTACACCGATATTCGCGAGATGAAGCTGTTTCTTTTTTGCGGTACTTTCTGGCGATTGAGGCACTTGTGGTACTTCAACAGGAGTACCTTCTTGCGAAGAAATATCCTTCTTCTCACCATCTGTCTTTTGGTAATTGCTCTTTCGCAAGGTTTTCTCAACCCCGGCTACCTGTATGGCCGGTTTAGGTTGTGAAACTAATATATTCTTAAACAGGGATTTTAAACGATTAGGGCTAAGCCCCGCACCTGTAGAATCGTCATCTTCAGACTGCGTAATCTGAGCGACACGAATCAGCGTTAATTCTACCAGCAAACGCTTATTGCTACTTTGTCGATAGCTGATGTCACAGTCATTAAGTATTTTTAATGCTCGATATAAAAACTTTCCAGGACATTTTTGCGCCTGTTTATGATATTTTTGGCGTTGTAATTCGCTCACTTCCAGCAACGGAAGAGTTTGTATATCCCGGGCCATCATGACGTTACGCACATGAGAAGCCAGCCCGCTTATAATATTACCAGTATCAAAACCGTGTGTAATAATATTGTTAAGCAATAGCATTATATCAGCCGTCTTATTCTCAAGAGCCAGATCAATGATACGGAAATAATTGTCAGCGTCAAGTACGTTCAGGTCTTCAAGAACCTTCTTAAAGGTGATATGTCCCTGGCAAAAGCTCGACACCTGATCAAAAATAGACAGAGCATCGCGCATTCCTCCATCGGCTTTCTCTGCAATTAGGGCCAGAGCTTCTTCTTCAAATGTAATATTTTCCTTTTGTGCCACCATCGTCAACTGGTTTACAATCTCGGGTATAGTCATACGCTCAAAATCATAAATCTGGCAGCGTGAGAGAATTGTAGGCAGAATCTTATTCTTTTCGGTTGTTGCAAGAATGAAGATAACATACTGTGGCGGTTCCTCTAACGTTTTCAGGAAAGCGTTGAAAGCAGCTGTTGAAAGCATGTGAACCTCATCAATGATAAATACCTTGTATCGGCCTGTCTGTGGTGGAATCAGCGTCTGATCCATTAACGACTTAATGTTCTCGACCTTATTGTTGCTGGCTGCATCCAATTCAAAGATGTTCATTGAACGGCCTTCATTGAACGCTTTGCAGCTTGCACATTCATTACAAGCCTCACCATCTGCCGTAGGATTTTCACAATTAATTGTTTTTGCAAAAATACGGGCACATGTTGTCTTTCCTACGCCCCGCGGTCCACAGAAAAGATAGGCATGTGCCAATTTCCCCGACTTTACCGAATTCTTCAGTGTCATTGTCAGCGAATCCTGACCAACGACCGATGAAAACGTCATCGGACGGTATTTTCTGGCCGATACAATATAATTGTTCATATCAGTATTTATGATGATTTGTTAATGCAAAGATAATCCAAAAAGGCATAAAGGCAAAACAAATATATGGTTTTCTTTTGCTTTTCTAAGTGAAATGAAGTATCTTTGCAAACATTGTTTTAAAAGCATTATGAGCACCAAATTGTCCGCTTTCTATGGGTTTATTTCCCATTATAAATATCTTATTACAATTATAGTGGGAGTAGCGATTGTCGGATTCCTCGATAATGACAGTTATTTGCAACGTGTAAAATATGAGTTGCAAATTAATCAGTTGAAAGACGAAATAAAAAAATACAACGAACAGAACGAAAAAACGACAAAAGAACTGCGTGCAATTCAGAGTAATCCCAGAGCTATTGAAAAGATAGCACGTGAGCATTACTTTATGAAAGCAGACGATGAAGATATATTTGTACTCAGTACCGATCCGCAATCAGGCGTGAACGGGGTTGTCGGCTCAACGAATTGAAATGAATGAAACAGCTTAGTAAACTCAAAAGTGTTGTCTTTTTGCTCGGCGGTGCCCTTATGGTCATCGGTGTGGGAAGCTTTGTATTGCTTTTTTACCAATCGGTGGCGTGTTGGATTTTTCTTACAGGGGCAATACTTTTTGCGGCAGTACAGCTTATGCAAACCTATGAAGGTGATAGCATTACTATCAAAAGATTGAAGCGAATACAGAATTTAAGTGATATTCTTTTTATTGTAGCCGGTATCATATTAACCGATACGGTTTACGGTTTCTTTCGCGATTTTTTCAGCAATTACGAGAATTATGTTACCTATTTATATAATAAGTGGGTTGTAGTTTTGTTTTTAGCAACCTTGTTGGAGCTTTATACGGTTCATCGTATCGACTATGAACTTTCGAAAAAAAATATAAAAGCATAATCGATATTTTTAAATTGCATAAATTTATTTTACGTCTTCACGAATACGTATTATCTTTGCTTTACAAGAAACTATATAATAATGAATAAAATATACTACGCTATTATTGGTCTGCTTGCCTTAACCTCATGTGCCAATACTTTTAATATCACAGGGACAACCAGCGTATCAACACTTGATGGTCAAAAGCTTTATTTAAAGGTTTTAAAGGATACGACGATGAAAAGCCTCGATTCTTGCGATGTTGTTCATGGTCAATTCCAGTTTGCCGGTGCCATTGACTCTGTGAGAGTTGGTAATATTATATTCAATGATAATGGCAGTTTGCCCGTAGTTTTAGAAGACGGGAACATACAGGTAAAGATAGATAACACACAGGAAACGGTGAGCGGGACACCACTTAACGACAAACTGACGAATTTTCGTCGCCGTTTTACTCAGCTCATGAACCAAAGTGCCGACCTTGTTCATCAGCATGATCAAGCCATCATGAACGGGGAAGATATGGGCGTTGTAAATGTACGGCTTGCAGCTCGAAATGCTTCAATCAATCAGAAGATGGACAAATTGGTGACCTCTTTTGTCACCGAGAATTATGACAATGTGCTTGGCCCTTACGTGTTCATTACGGTTTGTATGAACCGTTACGAAGTCCCTATGCTCGATGCGTGGGTTGAAGACATTATGAGTAAGGCAACTGATAAATTTAAGAATGACCCACAGGTTAAGGATTACTATCAGGCAGCCGAAGACAATCAGAGTATTATGAACCGCAAACCTGGTGAACTCCTACCACGAGTTGGGCGCGGTAGCTGTCACCAAGGC
>CALIIG010000203.1 GCA_938018155.1 uncultured Prevotella sp. | reverse complement strand
AAGCTAACCTGCTGCTTATTTTATACAGGTTAAAGGCTGCTACATGATGGCAGCCTTTAACGTTTTCTATACCATGATATGCTGTTTCCGTCAATAAACTGCTGACGTTTAAGCATTGTGTCAGCAGGTAAACAGGGTGCTTCTACTCCATCGCTAACAGTAAAGGAAGCCGTTTCTACCCTAATTTCATCCCAAAGCCCACGTTGAATAAAGCTGTTAAGCGTGTCAGCTCCTCCCTCTACCATCAGGCTCTGCCGCTTATTATTATACAAATAACTCAGCACATCATCAATATTGCTGAACGCCTTAAAGCCATCGGGTACCCCTTCCGGGTGATGCATCAGCACCAAACGCTCGGGATTAGTACCACTCCACAGCCGTACATCCAGGCGAGGATGGTCAATTTTCAGCGTGTTTCGGCCTATCAATATCGCATCGTATTCGGCACGGAGCTGATGAACCAGCATAAATGTATAAGGCGTAGAGATACGAAGAGGAGCTGTTTGTCCGCTACTACTTACCGAACTTAACAGTCCATTGGCCGTCTGCGCCCACTTAAGCAGGATAAATGGCCGTGAGAAACGATTAAAAGTAAAGAAAAAACAGTTGCTCTCCATACAATCATCTTCCAACACTCCCACTGTAACGTCAATGCCAGCCTCGCGCATTCGTTGTATGCCACGCCCCTGAACCTGTGCGAACGGGTCAATACAACCGCATACACAACGACGTATATGCTTCCGGATAACGAGGTCGCAACAAGGCGGTGTGCGGCCCCAGTGAGAGCAAGGCTCCAATGAAACATAAAGAGTTGCAGCAGAAAGCAAATGCTCATCTGCTGCCGAGACCGAGGCAAAAGCATTTACTTCGGCATGCGGTCCGCCGTAAGCAGAGGTAAATCCTTCGCCAAGGATACGACCTTCAGCCGATACAATAACAGCACCTACTGAAGGATTGGGACGCGCTGTAAGGCGTCCGTTACGGGCAAGCTGCAGGCAGCGGCGCATGAAATACTCGTCAACGGATTGCAGCGACATCGTACTGAAAGCGGTTTCCTTTTGATTCATATAGCCTGTTATTCTGTGGATTGTGTCCGCAAATTTACTTTTTATTTGCCATGTCAACAACTTTCGTGCCCCGTTTTTGCCATAATTACACTGTGTTGATACAAAAAAGACAGGCATACACCTTAATAATATAAGGCACAGGAAAACAAAGAGGCATCATCATTTATTTTTAAATATGAAACCTATAAAATGAGAAAAAACAAGTATCTTTGTCATGATATGGATGCACAAGACAGTTATACCAAGCTATGGCAGCAGTTACGCCAACGCTATGACGACGGCGAGGCCAAAGCCATAGTGCGTATTTTGCTTGCTTCGAGGTTTAACATGACGCTAACCGACATTGTAACAGGAGGTATAGAACACCTGAACGACGAAGACAAAAGGTGGCTTGGGCAAGCCGTTAACAGAATAGAAGAAGGAGAACCTGTACAATATGTAATAGGAACAGAAGAGTTTTGTGGACGTACTTTTTATGTAGAGAAAGGAGTTTTGATTCCACGTCCCGAGACCGCTATGCTGTGTAAGCGAATAGAAAATGAATATAACAGGCCTTACTGTGCGTTGCAACCTCCCGAACCTATAAGGGTTTTAGACATAGGAACAGGCAGCGGATGTATTGCCATTACGCTGGCACTGGGTATTGACAACAACGATGTTACTGCGTGGGATGTATCTTCAGACGCATTGATTATAGCGCGCAAGAATGCCCGTCATTTAGGAGCCAGGGTAAATTTGCAATTACAGGATATTCTGTTACCAACAGAAAGTCTTCCCCATACCAGCAGTGAGGGGGGATGGTTTGACTTAATAGTATCGAACCCACCGTACATTACAGAGCGGGAAAAGGCTGACATGCACGTGAACGTACTTCAATATGAACCCAAGATGGCCCTGTTTGTACCCGACGACAACCCGCTGCTTTTCTATCGTTCCATAGCCCGTTATGCACGTCTGACGCTGAAACATAAAGGAGAACTTTATTTTGAGATTAACCCATTATATGCCGACGAACTGCAAAAGATGTTGCAGCAGGAAGGATTCAGCAACGTAGAAATATTTGCAGATCAGTTTAAACGTGAGCGATTTGCAAAAGCTGTTTGGAACGCATAGATAAGTAATGATATACCTTTATTATATTATAGCAGAAAGATGTTTAAAAAAAGTTCACCCGTCACCGAAGAAGAGGCACTGAAAAAACTGGCGGCTCTATGTGCAAGGGCCGAATATTGCACAGGCGATTTAGACGAAAAAATGCGCCGGTGGGGACTTGATGAAGAAGCCCGTATGCGCAATATTGGCTACCTGGTCAATCATCAATATGTCGACAATACGAGGTATTGTCAGGCGTTTGTGAACGATAAGATAAAATATAATAAATGGGGACGTAGGAAGATAGAGCAAGCCTTATGGGCAAAACACATGCCTGAAGAAATTTCAAAAACGGTGTTAGACCAAGTTGATGACGACGTTTATATGGAGATTTTGCAACCAGTTTTGAAAGCCAAATGGCCGACAATACATGCAAAAAACGATTATGAACGCAGTATGAAATTGATTCAGTTTGCCATGGGGCGCGGCTTTGACATGGTGCTTATACGCCGTTGTATAGATAAGGAGGCGATAGAAGATATAGATGAAGGTTAGCTTTTTACAACGGTTATTGGACCTTACCAACCCACGAGCATGTGCGGTTTGCGGACAAAGATTAGCAGTAGAGGAAACCCTGTTTTGCACGGTTTGTCTGCTTCACCTGCCTTTAACCCACTTTCTGGCACAACCCGACGACAACCCTATGACGCAAATGTTCTGGGGACGACTGCCCATAGAAAAGGCCTATGCTATGATGTATTATACGGCACACGCCACATCATCGTATCCTTTATATAAACTAAAATACATGAATGCACCAGAAACAGGTGTAGAACTGGGACGATACGTGGGCAAACAAATGTATAAAGCCAACTTCTTTACAGGGATAGATGCCTTAGTGCCTGTTCCACTGACGGAGAAACATCAACGTAAACGCGGATATAATCAAAGCCGGATGATAGCCGAAGGTATTGCCGAAGAAAGCCGTTTGCCTATATGGGACAACGTTATCAGACGAAAAAACTTCCACTCGAGCCAAACAAACAAAGGCAGATTAGAGCGGGCAATGAATGTTGAACAGGCGTTTGAGCTGATCGATTATGATAGAATAAAAGGTGCTCATTTGCTTATTGTAGATGACGTTGTGACAACAGGAGCTACCGTTTGTTCGTTAGGGAAAGAACTTCAAAAGGCTGATGACGTAAAACTTAGTTTGGTTTCGATAGGCTTTGCCAGCGAACAGCACTGAAACAGCCGTTGAAAAGAAAGATATACAATATCATTTTTTTGTATTATCATCAATTTACACTAACTTTGTGAACAAATAAAATAGCATGCAATATATGGATACACAGAAATACGCCTTTGCTGAAAAACTTCTGAAAATAAAGGCTATCAAACTTCAACCCAACAAGCCTTTCCAATGGGCTTCAGGCTGGAACTCGCCCATTTACACCGATAACCGATTGGTTTTAAGCTATCCGGAGGTAAGGGCTTTTGTGAAAACCGAACTCACGCACGCTGTGTTGGCTCATTTTCCAGAGGCTACCGCAGTAGCAGGTGTTGCCACAGGGGCCATTGCTATGGGTATGGCCGTGGCCGATTTATTGCAGTTGCCTTATGCCTATGTAAGACCAAAGCCGAAAGATCACGGCACAAAGAGCCAGATAGAAGGTCGTTTGCCTGAAGGATCAAAGGTGGTGGTGGTAGAAGATTTAATCTCAACAGGAAGCAGTTCGCTAAAAGCCGTTGAAGCCTTACGTACGGCAGGGTTCGATGTGGTTGGTATGGTTGCCAGCTATACTTATGGTTTTCCCGTTGCCGAAGAGGCCTTCAAGGAAGCTGGTTTAAAACTTATTACCATCGGAGACTATGAACATACCATAGAAATTGCAGCACAAACCGGATATGTTTCAAAAGATGACATAGAGGTTTTACATGAATGGCGTAAAGACCCTGCAAGCTGGAGACAAAACAAATAAACAGAATGACGAAGATAGAAAGCACGATACGTGAGATAGCTTATCCGCAACAAGCTGTATATAACATGCTTAGTGATTTGAGTAATATACAGAAAATTCAGGATAAAATTCCCCAAGACCAGGTGAAAGACCTTATTTTTACTTCGGACTGTATTTCCGTTTCTACACAGATGGGAGCCGTAAAAATGGTGATTGTAAACCGTGAAGAGCCGAAGGAAATTAAGTTTGAAACACAAGAAAGCCCCATACCCTTCAACTTTTGGATACAGATTCTACCTGCGAGTGAAACATCATCGAAAATGAAACTCACCATCAAGGCTAATCTTAACCCCTTTATTGCAGGCATGGTTAAAAAGCCATTACAAGAAGGTATCGAGAAAATAGCAGACGTGCTTCAGCTTATTCACTACGAATAAATGAAAGATTCGTGCTTACATAAAAAATAATATAGGAGGAAGCCCCTTTGTTTTTATGATACATGTTATTCATACTTTGTTTAAAGCAATACCAGTTTCGATTGTAGTTGCTTCCGTTTCGCTGACATCATGCACGAGCGATCATCCCACATATAGCAACTTCCATTGTAACCTGTACATTGATAACAGGACACATCAAGACCCTACTCTTGCATCGTCAATGAACTCAATGAGCCCTGGTGTTTTCTGTGTCATCAAGTATTTACCCAACCGAACGGCCTACTCGTTTTCATCGAATCAGAGACAAACCAGCATAAGCAATTTCGATGCAAAAGATACAGAGCGGAAGAATGGTACACGAATAGGTATGAACAACGGACTGATTGTCGGCTATGCCAATCTTTCTGACGATGGCAGCGGCTACCATTTCTATGCTTTTGATGTCCAATGTCCTATATGTTTTGATTACAATGCCATACCCATGAGAAGCTTTCCGCTCAGTCTCAATAGCAACGGCATTGCCACATGCAATAATTGCGGACGACAGTTTAACCTGAATACAGGAGGCAATTGCATCAATAATACAGGACAAATGACCACATACAGAGCCACGACAACAGGCCCATTGGGAGTACTCTTCATCAATTAAATGAGATTACTATTAAATTGTGTAAAAATCTTGGCTTTTAAAATATTTACCTATATCTTTGCAAATACGTTATCGCGGCAATAGCTCAGTTGGTAGAGCGCGACCTTGCCAAGGTCGAGGTCGCGGGTTCGAATCCCGTTTGCCGCTCTTCTTTCTTTATAAGGGAAAAATCCTTTTTCTTCAATGAATTTATATTTGCGATATTTCGATAAAGAGACGCTTGTATCTAATGCTGACCAGGCTATTGACTTTCTGCATTCTATTCAAGACATTGAGGTAACACCCGATTTGGAAAATGATGTCAGGGAATATGCAGAGAGTGAGGTGTTTTATCCCAAGCGTTACAAAATTCGTCCACACGTTTATTTTATTATCATTAAGACAATGGCTCAAACAATGCTCGACTTTAAGCAGAAGAAAGCTGTTCATCCTGGCATGCAGAAACAAATGTCGGATAAAGGCAATTCAAGCGATATGGTGATTAACCGGTTGAACGAAGTGCGGTTGGGGTGGTATGAAGGCGAGCTCGATTTTAAGCGTGTTGTTGTTATTCCGTCAACAGGAAAACACGAGTATCGCGATACCAGGTTTATTGCTCAATGCAAAGCCGACTCGGGTATTGAATGTTATAACAGAATTGTTGACTACCTGCGTACCCGGGTAGATAACCGCAGCCAGTTCCCGTCGGCTAAAGGCAAAAACTTCCGTTTCAAGTATCTCGGCCTGTGGAAATAGCAGGACGAGGGCAGGGTAGTATAATTAGAAATGTATAACTGCAATTATGAATAAGGTGATGCTGATTGGTAATGTAGGGAAAGAACCAGATGTTCACTACTACGATGCAGACCAGGCGGTGGCCAAAATCTCCCTGGCTACAACAGAACGGGGCTATACACTGAAGAACGGTACGCAGGTTCCTGACCGTACCGACTGGCACAACTTGGTTTTTTACCGCCAGCTTGCAAAGATCGTAGAGCAGTTTGTTCATAAGGGTGACAAGTTATACGTTGAAGGTCGCTTGCGTTATAACACCTACGATGACAAGGTGGGGAAACGGCATTTCGTTACG
>CALIIG010000202.1 GCA_938018155.1 uncultured Prevotella sp. | reverse complement strand
GTGCGGGACGGGGCGGACATCATCGACGTCGGGGCGGATATGACAAGTCAGCAAGACTCTTCATGGATTAATAAAGCCTTCCACATTTTCTATTCCAACCCAATTAAAACTGATTCTATAACTGGTGTAAATGGATTGGGAATGAATTTCGATTTTTACAGAGAATTCAACTCTGAACACTATTCTGCACAGCACACGGATATTTTATCTCCTGCCGATAACGCTTTCTGCGCCATGACATATAGCAATGGAGCCCCGGCAGCTGTCGCGAACAGTTCCACAGATAACAAAACCTTTATTATGGGATTTCCTTTTGAATGTATCAACGATGATACCATTCGTAATAGCATCATGCAAGGTATTCTAAACTTTCTATTAAAATAAAATTGTATTAAACACTTTAATTTTATCTACAATGAAAATCCAAACGAATCACTCTGGTACAAGAAATATCGAGATAACAGAGCAACATCTCGAGACGTTAGACAAGTATGCGTTGCTTAGAAATCTTGTGGATAGCAACGGTATTATTGACGAAACTGTTCTTGATAAGCTAAAATTTAATATACGTTCCTTACTGGAATCGGAAGAAGGAAAAGACAAAGCACTACTCGATCTTTGTCTTGACGTGATATATAATAACAATATGAAGGCCTTCGGACTGCATCAACTACTGCTTCTTTACATTGATTGGAAGAAACAACAAAAGGATTCAGAGGAAGACAACATAGAGGAAGATTAATATAAAAATGCAACAATACCAACTGACTGATTTCCTACCGACTACAAAAAAAGAGTGTAATCTTCATGGCTGGGACCAATTAGACGTTATCCTTTTCTCTGGTGACGCTTATGTTGATCACCCAGCTTTCGGGGCTGCAGTCATTGGACGCTACTTAGAATCGCACGGTTATCGCGTAGCAATTGTTCCACAACCCGACTGGCATGGCGATTATCGCGATTTCAAGAAATTAGGCAAACCGCGGCTTTTCTTCGCAGTATCGCCTGGCAATATGGACAGCATGGTAAACCGTTACACCGCTAACAGGCGCATGAGACACGATGATGCTTACAGCCCTGACTCGCGACACGACATGCGTCCTGACTATCCTTCTATTGTTTACACAAAGATTTTAAAAGAGATTTATCCTGATGTCCCCGTAGCTTTGGGTGGAATTGAAGCCTCTCTACGACGTCTTACACATTACGATTATTGGCAAAACAAACTCATGAAGCCTGTTTTGTGTGATAGTGGAGCCGATATTCTGCTCTATGGTATGGGCGAAAAAAACACGCTGTTATTATGTCAAGAGCTTGAGAAAGGACGAAAAATCGAAGAAATCAACGATATTCCTCAAACTGTATTTCTTAGGCGAAAAGACGGAATATCAGGAGGAATTAAAGACGATGATATTGTGTTGCATTCGTTTGAAGAATGTGTACGTAATAAGAAAGCACATGCAGAGAACTTTAAACACATCGAAGAGGAATCGAATAGAATACATGCTCAACGTATTATTCAACCCGTAGGGAATCTGTTTGCCGTTCAAAATCCGATGTTTCCCCCTTTGAAAACAGAGGAGATTGATGCGGCATACGATTTGCCTTACACAAGACTCCCGCATCCTAAATACAAAGGAAAGACAATCCCGGCATATGAAATGATCAAATTTTCAATCAATATGCACCGTGGATGCTTTGGTGGATGTGCCTTCTGTACAATCTCTGCTCATCAGGGAAAGTTTGTTGTTTGCCGTTCAAAAGAGAGTATTTTACGCGAGGCGAAGCAAATAACACAAATGCCCGACTTCAAAGGGTATATTTCAGATTTGGGTGGACCTTCTGCCAATATGTACGGAATGCATGGTCGCAACATCAGTGCCTGCGAGCATTGTAAGCGACCGTCATGTATTAATCCGGTAGTTTGTCCCAACCTTATCACCGATCATGCAAAATTATTAGACATCTATCATGCCGTTGATGCTTTACCAGGAGTTAAGAAAAGCTTCATAGGCAGCGGAGTTCGCTATGACCTTATCTTGCACAAAAGCAAAGATAATCAATCAAATGCCAATGCTGTCACATACGCCCGTGAGCTCATTTCCAAACACGTTAGCGGACGATTGAAAGTAGCTCCTGAAAATACATCTGACAGAGTATTGAAGTTTATGAGAAAACCATCATTTAAACTTTTCTACGATTTCAAAAATCTGTTTGATAAAATCAACAAGGAAGAAGGCCTAAGACAACAAATTATACCTTATTTTATTAGCAGTCATCCAGGCTGTGAAGAGGAGGATATGGCAGAACTTGCCATTTTAACTAAAAAACTTGACTTCCATCTCGAGCAGGTTCAGGACTTCACTCCTACCCCAATGACAGTTAGTACGACGGCCTTTTACACGGGTTACGATCCTTATTCATTAGAGCCTGTTTTCTGTGCTAAGACACCCAGGGAGAAACTTGCCCAGCGAATGTTCTTCTTTTGGTACAAGCCTGAAGAGCGAAATAACATAGAGCGTGAGCTTAAACACATTGGCCGTACTGACCTCATAGCCAAGCTGTATGATGGTGTACCGTACCGCGGACGTGTTCATTATGATGCAAAGGCTGTAGGAAGTTCGCCTAATGTAGGCTCATATAATAAGAAACGCAAATCATATAATCCCAATTTCCAATCCACGACATCCTGTCATCAGCGAAAGAAAAGGAGATAAATGGTTGACAATTCTTTTTGTATGTCACATCATTACAATAAAAGAAAGGATAACACACCTGTTATTTTATATGAAAATTATTGAGCAAAACCTTGTGGGTAAGTGTACTCTGGAAACATGTGAGGATGGAATTGTAGTTACAGATAGCTTTATTGCAGTCATTGATGGCAGTACAAGTAAGACTAAACTATGTCTGAATCCCGATATGAAAAACGGGCGATATTGCATGATGCTTATCGCAAACTATGTTCGCCAACTACAATCTAATACTACCCTTTCAGAATTTTGTGAAGGAATAACTCGTGAGATTTCCCAGCTTTATCCCAATCACGGTTCTGACCAAACCCTACATCCTGCAAATCGCCTGTGCGCCAGCATCGTCATTTATAGTAAGGGAGAAAATGAAATATGGATGATTGGTGACTGTCAGTGTATGGTAGACGGAGTACTTTATGAAAATCCTAAGCCCTATGAATCGCAATTGGCAGAACGTCGTGCTTATATTTTCCCTACACTATTAGCCAAGCATCATGATATGACTGAAGGAAATTTTATCTGTCATGATTATGCACGGGAAGCTATTTTACCCCAACTTCTTGAAAGTATACAGTACGAAAACAAGACTTATGCTGTTGTCGATGGTTTCCCCATCTTCAGGCAAGGGGTTAAGACGATAAAACTCAAAGGTTATGATCACGATATTGTATTGGCATCAGATGGTTACCCTTTCCTTCGGTCTACATTGGAAAAGAGCGAAAAAAAACTTGCTATTCAATTACAAAATGATCCTTTTAATATTCGGTCGTTCAAAGCAACTAAAGGCCTTATGAAAGGTAATGTTTCGTATGATGACCGTGCTTACATTCGCTTTACAACAGCCGAGCCGCGAAGATATTTCGTTCATATCAGCTTTGATGGCACAAATTATCATGGCTGGCAGATACAACCCAACGGCATATCTATTCAGGAGAAGCTGCAACAATGTCTTTCGACCATTCTCCGCCAGCCCATAGAAGTTACTGGTGCCGGGCGAACCGATACGGGCGTACATGCTAAAACTATGGTTTGCCATATTGATTTTATAGGGAAACTTGATTGTGAGCAAACGCGTTTCCGTCTTAATCGCATACTTCCTGCTGACATTTCATGTAATAATATTGAAGAGGTTAATTGCGATTTACATGCCCGTTTTTCTGCTACATCACGCACATACCGTTACTTTATTCATACAAGAAAAATTCCTTTTCTTCGGCATTTCTCTGTTGAAATGACATATCCTCTTAATTTCGAAGCAATGAACGAAGCCGCAGCATATCTTTTAGAAGTAACTGATTTTAAGGCTTTCTGTAAGACTGGTGCCGATAATAAAACTACGTTGTGCCATGTTACAAAAGCACAATGGATTAAACAAAACGATGATAACTGGTATTTTGAAATTACGGCAAACCGATTTCTACGTAATATGGTAAGGGCAATAGTTGGAACTCTCATCGATGTGGGACGGGGACAACTTTGTATTGATACATTTAAAACTATCGTAAACCATGGTTCCCGTTCTGATTCGGGTGAATCAATGCCTGCTCATGGGCTCTTCCTTTGGGATATAACATATAATGCTGGAGCGCATTTTGAATGCTGCCCTTGCAGGTGAGACGGATGCTCATCTCTCTCTTGATGAACGCTCAAAAGGCAACCGCCGTAACGGTAAAATGCCCAAGCAAGTGCAAACCCGTTACAGTGGGGTTACTATAGAAACGTCTCGTGACCGCGACGGTTCCTTTGACCCTCAGACCGACAGAAAGCGCAAAACGACCCCTGCAGAAAGTATGACGGATCTTCGGGACAAAGGTATCCGGGATACATTGATATGTTGTGTTCTCTCCCTGTCATTTGCTTACTGCAAGACTGTGCAATGTAACTCTGTTCCTTTTCTTTGTACAGCTTCATCGTTACGTTTTCCAATATTAGAAATGAGCCATCACCCACTTTCCTATGAGAGACATTGCTTTACGATTTTACGCATACTATCTGGTGTACCTGATATAACTTATTTGACTTCCCATCCCTTTTAATCGGTATATCTGCCTGCATTATATTCTCCCATGACATGTTTTTATTTATGAACCTACCCACACTGGCAATTTAAAATGCCTTTATGAAGGTGTTCGTTTTGAACCTCATGTTTTCTTACACAAGTGTGAGAATTTCAAGTCGTAACGGATATTTGGCAGGATGACGACCTCTCCATTCTTAGTAACAGAACGTGGGGTCGACGAATTCAGAATAAGGCAATCCGCGTATCAACAGTTCTTTGTACATTGATACACGGCTTCTTTGGAAACAGGCAACAGGCTGCAATCGAGCCTAATA
The DNA here is from genome assembly GCA_938018155.1 of uncultured Prevotella sp. GTDB lineage: Bacteria > Bacteroidota > Bacteroidia > Bacteroidales > Bacteroidaceae > Prevotella. The sequence goes on along the minus strand of CALIIG010000202.1, from coordinate 1,194 downwards.
AGCTGACGACGAAATTGTCAAAGTTTCTATGTCGGTTTACAGTCATTTATAATTCATCGAACCCACATTATATTCAGGGAGATGAAAGTGGCTATCAATCTCCTTATTGCATATTGTATGTATGGACACTCGTTCCCTGCGCTGAAGGCAAGTAGTTAATACCCCACCAGCACATTTGCAGAAGCACAAAACTTATAACCAGTACCCACATGGCAACCTCTAAATTGCACTTCCTGCGCAAGCGGTAATGAACATAGGTAAGATAGGCCAGCCATGTAGCTGCCGCCCATGTTTCCTTAGGATCCCACGACCAGTAGTTTCCCCATGCAACCTTGGCCCACAACGCTCCCGTAAGCATGCCCAGCGAAAGAAAGGCCCAGCCAATATAAACAAGATTGTCGGTGATGTCCAATTCTTTCCGGGTTACGATTTTGCTTTTCTTGAAAAACAACAGATAAACCGCCATCACAAAGGCACCCCCCAGAAGCGCATAGGCAAACATATAGATGATAACGTGAGGAGCAAACCACGGACTTTGCAGGGCAGGCATAAGTGTTTTGCTGTGAATTTCGGGTTTAAGCAGGTTAACCCCGATGAAAACCATTGACAATATGGTAGAAAACGAGAGCAGCCACTTGTAATTCCACCGGCTGTAAACAATGATACCCGCCAACGGCAAGAAGAAAGAATACCACAGACGCGTCTCACCCATGGTGCGCATAGGCGGGCGGTCGAGCGAAATCCACATCATAAGGATGTAGCCAAAAAATACGGCAAGCCCTGCCAGCGTGGCACTATAAGCCAGCCCCTGCCTGTCTTTCCACGCTGCCCAAGCACCTGTTATCCAAAGCAATACGGCAACGATGGCAAAATAAACAAAGTAATTCCAAAAAGCAATCATTTCTTATTTTTCTCCTCCTTATATTTGTTACGTCCAGCTGTTATAAACATAAGAACCGCACCAATCATCAACAAATAAATACCCACATAAGTGGCAGGCAACCAGGGATCAGACACCAGCTCGTATACACTCAGCGTGCTCCACTTTCCCTGTTCTTTATTAAAGTCTAACTGATATATTTTCCATGTGTCGATGGTTATCGGCTTGTTTACCTCAATGCGCGTTTTCATGGCGTTACCATCCTTGGTATAAATAGTCATCCCTTAAAAACTATATTTCAGCATAGAGCTTGT
>CALIIG010000201.1 GCA_938018155.1 uncultured Prevotella sp. | reverse complement strand
ACCCATCGTCCGACGGCCGTCAGCAACGCTGCTGACGGCCGTCGGACGGTAACCAATTGCCTGTAATCCCAAGTATGTTATGGCCGTATAACCTTACCATTACAGTTAAATATTGTAAGAAAAACAGCTCCAAATATCTATAATTTTGTACATTTGCCTGACTTTTTCTATGAATTTTTACATGAATAAGATATACAGAGCGGGCCTCGACGTAGGCTCTACAACAGCCAAGATAACCGTTCTCAATGAATCTGACCAATTAATTTTTTCACGCTATGAACGCCACAACGCCAGGGTTGACGAACTTGTGGACAGCTATCTTAACGAAATTGAGCAACAACTGGGGCCGGTAAGTCTGCAACTGTGCGTCACGGGGTCGGTAGGAATGTCGGCTGCCGAGCACATGAAAGCCGAGTTTGTGCAGGAGGTTGTTGCTGCCACGGTGTTTGCCCGCCATCGTTGTCCACAGGCCAGGGCATTGATTGATATAGGCGGCGAAGATGCAAAGGTGGTGTTTTTCAACGGCCAAAGCATGGAGTTGCGCATGAATGGCAACTGCGCCGGCGGCACAGGGGCTTTCATAGATCAGATGGCAGCATTGACGGGTAGCACGAACAGCGAGCTGAACGACAAGGCAATGGCTGCCAGACAACTGTACCCTATGGCAGCGCGATGCGGCGTATTTGCCAAGACCGACATCCAAAACCTCATGTCACGCAACCTGCCTGAGAGCGACATTGCGGCCAGTATTTTCCACAGCATTGCCGTACAAACCATAACAACGCTTAGCCACGGGTGCGACTTTACGCCGCCTATTCTGCTTTGTGGCGGCCCTTTGACGTTTCTTCCAGCCTTGCGAAAGGCGTTCGCTGAATACTTAAAGATGAACGATGACGACTTTATCGTGCTGCGCGAAGGCAATCTTATACCGTCGATAGGCTGCGCATTGCGTGCCGATAAGGCCGAAGCCGTAAGCATAGAAGCCTTACGCCGCAGCCTGAAACAAGGGCCAAAGGTTGAGAAGCAGGCACAAAGTTGCGGCTCGTCGTGCCATACAGGTTGCGGAATGACCGAAGAAAAAACCACTGAGGTGCACGAAGAGCTGTTGCCTTTGTTCAGCAATGAAGCCGGACATACGGCGTGGCTCGAGGGCAAAAAGCGTTTTGCCACACCCGTTTATCCCTTAAAAAGCGGGCACGAAAGCGTGGTAATAGGCGTTGATTCGGGTTCGACCACTACAAAAATAATAGCTGCACGCACCACCCCCGGCGAAGAAGGGCAAATTGTTTTCAGCCATTATGCCATGAATCATGGCAATCCTATTCAAGCCGTTCACGAAGGATTGACGCGCCTCCACGACGAAGCCACACGTGCCGGAGCCACTATTGACATTGCAGGTACATGTACAACGGGCTACGGCGAGGAGCTTATCAAGGCTGCGTTCAACATGGATGAGGGTATCATAGAGACGATGGCGCATTATCGTGCCGCCGCTCACCTGATGCCTGATGTGTCGTTTATTCTCGACATTGGCGGGCAGGATATGAAGGCTATCTTCGTAGAGAACGGAGCAGTAGTGCGTATGGAGCTTAACGAAGCGTGCTCATCGGGATGCGGTACTTTCATACAGACGTTTGCACAAGGCCTGGGATACGACGTAAGTACGTTTGCACAGCTGGCCTGTGAGGCTGTAAAGCCCTGCGACCTGGGCACGCGTTGCACCGTGTTTATGAACTCGAAGGTAAAGCAAGTTATGCGTGAGGGGGCATCGGTAGCCGATATTGCTGCGGGCCTTTCATACTCGGTGGTGCGTAACTGTCTTTACAAGGTGCTGAAACTACATGGTAACGACCGCCTCGGACAACGCATCGTGGTACAGGGTGGCACCATGAAGAACGACTCGGTAGTGCGTGCCTTCGAGCTGCTTACGGGCACAGAGGTGGCTCGTAGCAACATGCCCGAGATGATGGGAGCCTACGGTTGTGCACTGCATGCGATAGAAACGATATACGGTAACACTGAAAGCAGAACGCTCAACAGCTTACTTGGTACGTCGACTTACAACACAAAGCTGCTGAATTGTAAAGGTTGCGAAAACCATTGCTTAGTTACAATGTACAACTTTGCGGGCGGAAGGAAATTTTATTCGGGCAACAAGTGTGAGCGTGTATTCAACAACAAGGGGAAGAACAGCACGAAAGGCGAAAATATTTACACGTATAAGTATCACCAGTTATTCGACTGTTACACCTATAATTACGCTGAAAAAATACGTTTTGTTTTTGGGAAAGAGAAAGAAGAACCACGTAAAAGCCGTGGCATAGTGGGCATTCCGCGTGTGCTGAACATGTATGAGGAGTTCCCGTTCTGGTACGCTTTGTTTACCGAAGCAGGCTTTGAGGTGAAACTTAGCAGCGAATCAGACTTTCATCGATACGAGCAAGCTCTTGGCTCGGTGATGAGCGACAACATCTGTTTCCCTGCAAAGCTCGTACACTCGCATGTGCAAGAGCTCGACAATATATTGTCGTCGATGGACAACGACGTTCCCAAGTTTATATTTATGCCCTATGTTGTGTTTGAGCCTATGGACGACAAGCGCAACAACAACAGCTATAACTGCCCTGTTGTATCGGCTTATTCGGATGTTATCAGGAGCGCAATGAAACTCAGTAACGACGTTGTTTCGCCCGTTATCAACTTTAAAGACGAGAAGCTGCTGCAAAAAGAGGTATGCAATTTCCTCAATAAATATGGCGTAAAACGTAAGGAAGCCCGCGCAGCTCTTGCTGAAGCACAGGACGCTCAGCACAGTTATGTGACCGATATACAGCAGAAAGCCGCACAAATTCTGGCCAAAAGCCGACGCGATGGCCGACTTACCATACTGCTTGCAGGACGTCCTTACCATACCGACCCGCTGATACAGCACAAACTTTCGGAAATGATTGCCGCACTTGGCGTCAATGTAATATCCGACGATATTGTAAGAGGCGACATGAAAACAGGGGCCGGAGACACTCCCCTTGTGCGGCAATGGGCCTACATGAACCGCCTTATCAAAGCCGGGCAATGGTGTGCAGAGCAGCCCTTTGACGTGCATTACGTGCAGATGACTTCTTTTGGCTGCGGGCCTGACAGCTTTATTCAGGACGAGATTCGTACCATTATGAAGAACCATGGCAAGCCTTACACGTTGCTAAAAATAGATGATGTAAGCAACATCGGGAGCCTGAAGCTGAGGGTTCGCTCGCTGATTGAATCGCTGAGTGAGCAGAAACAGAATGACCATACGCCGAAAGGACAGAAACAAGAGCATATTAAAGTGGGGGGAGAAGACAAAAAAGAGACGTACAAACTGCCACCCGTGCAACGCCATATCCTTGCACCTTACTTTACAGAATACCTTACACCCATCGTCCCGCCGCTGTGCAGGCTCTTCGGCTGGGACGTAGAGGTGATGCCACAGAGCGATGCAGAGAGTGCCGAACTGGGACTAAAGTTTGCCAATAACGAAGTATGTTACCCGGCAACACTGATAGTAGGCGACTTCGTAAAAGCGTTAAAGTCGGGCCGGTACGACACCGGGAACGTGTCGTTGGTAATGAGTCAGACAGGCGGACAATGCAGAGCAACCAACTATACCGCCCTAATCAGACGCGCAATAGACGCTAACGGGTTCGGCAATGTTCCACTAATTACCATAGGTGTTTCCACACAGATGGGCGAAGACTATGGTAACGACAACAACCTTGACGTGCCATGGATGAAGATGGCACCCGTAATTGTCACATCATTATTATATGGAGACGTTATCTCAAAAATGTATCACGGGGCCGTTTCGCGTTTAAAGGCAGAGGCACAACGACCACAAGGGAAGTTCGCTAACATGGCAGAGCAGCTTCGTGAGCACTATTTGACAGTGGTGGCAGAGCCTATTTTGAGAAACAAGCCATCAGAAATTATGGACCTCATCGGCGAGGCTGCCGTGGCTTTTGACGATATAGTTGACGACAGAAAGATACCAGCCGCAGGCATTGTAGGCGAAATTTTCCTGAAATTCAATCCGTTTGCCCATCAGTTTCTTGCACAACGCATAATAGAAAAAGGTGTTGAGGTAGTGCCTCCGTTGCTGTCTCCCTTCTTCTTACAAGAGTTTGTCAACGCCATTGCCCAAAAGCACATGGGACTAAAAAGCTCAAAAGTGCCCGACTTTGTGCTGAAAAGCATCTACCAACTGATATGGAGAAGGCAGAAGAAAATGAACGCACTGGCATCGCGATTTCGATATTTTCGGCCGTTCACTAATATATTTAAGGAGACCGAAGAGGCAGGAAACGTGGTGTCGTTTGCCGCACAATTTGGTGAGGGATGGCTGTTACCGAGCGAAATTATCAGCATGGTGAACCAGGGAGTAAACAATGTTGTAAGCCTCCAGCCGTTTGGATGTATTGCCAATCACATTGTTTCGAAAGGCATAGAAAAGAAGCTTAAGGCAATGTTTCCGCAGTTAAACCTTGTTTCTCTCGACTTCGACTCGGGCGTTTCAGCCGTAAACGTAACAAACCGTCTGCTGCTATTCCTCGACAGTATTGCCGTATAGTTCACGGGGCTTAAACATTTTGTATGTTCCACCCCATTGTAAAGTATAGAACAGCTTTGCAGCGGGAAGAACAAAAAATAATGCTATTCCTTCGGTATTATTCGGCTTTTTAGTAACTTTGCCTAAAAATTTACTGATACATAAAGATGATCGCACAGCGAATGTCTCTCACGCTTACTGAAACCATAGACCGTCTTGCAGATCCTCAATCGCTGCAAGGTCTTTTTCATCAGCACCAGGACGGCAACCCTTTGCCTTCAGGCAAGCGACTCGAAGAGATTATAAACCTGTCACGTTCTATCCTTTTTCCGGGATATTTTGGAAAATCACAAGTAAACATTGAGACCATAAAATATCAGATTGGTGTTAATGTTGAAAAGCTATATCACCTTTTAGCCGAACAGATTCTGGCAGGATTATGCTATTCTTGCGACAAAGGTGAGAATATTCGATGCAGTAAATGCAAGGCCGAAGCAGAAAGAATTGCCTCACAACTCATCGGGAAATTCCCCGAACTGCGCAGGATTCTCGGTACCGATGTGATGGCAGCCTTCAACGGTGACCCCGCAGCCAAGAGCACTGCAGAGATTATTTTGTGCTACCCTGTGATTAAAACGCTCACCAATTACCGTATTGCTCATGAGCTTTTTAAAATGGGTGTGCCACTCATTCCACGTATAATGACGGAGATGGCGCACTCAGAGACTGGCATAGACATACATCCAGGTGCAACGATTGGGGAATACTTTACCATCGATCACGGCACAGGCGTTGTGATTGGAGAGACTTGTGTCATTGGCAATAACGTGAAATTGTATCAGGGTGTAACGCTTGGGGCAAAGAGTTTCCCCTTAGATGACGAGGGGAATCCGATTAAAGGTATAGCGCGTCACCCTATAATCGAAGACCATGTAGTAATATATGCCAACGCCACTGTGCTGGGACGTATCACCATTGGCGACCATTGCATTGTAGGAGCCAATACCTGGGTGCTTCAGGATATGAAGCCAGGGGCAGCCATTTACAAAACAATGCACAAATAATTACATCGATTTTGAATCGAAAAATCATTTAACCATACTATAAACAATAATGGAATTTGAACTCATCGCTAAAACTTTTATGGGATTAGAACCCGTTTTGGCACAAGAGCTTACCCAACTGGGTGCAAACAATGTACTAATAGGGCGCCGCATGGTATCATTTACAGGCGACAAGGCTATGATGTACCGTGCCAACTTTCAGTTGCATACCGCAATACGAATACTAAAGCCCATCAAGCACTTTAAAGCGCATTCGGCCGAAGAAGTTTACGATGAGATTCACAAAATAGACTGGAATCAGTACATCGAAAAAGGGAAAACGTTCGCCGTTGACTCTGTAGTTTATTCGGAAGAATTTCGTAATTCGCGATTCGTTACCTATAAAGTAAAGGACGCTATTGTTGACCAATTCAGAGAGAAAACGGGCGAAAGACCGAACATTTCTGTCAGTAATCCTGATATACGGCTTCATATTCATATCGCCGATGAGCAGGCAACGCTCTGCCTCGACTCTTCTGGCGAGAGCCTTCACCGACGTGGTTATCGTCAGGAAAGCGTGGAAGCACCCCTCAATGAGGTATTGGCAGCCGGTATCATTATGATGACAGGGTGGAAAGGTGATTGCGATTTCATCGACCCCATGTGTGGTTCTGGCACCATCACTATTGAAGCAGCACTCATAGCCCGCAACATATCGCCTGGTGTTTTCCGCAAGGAATTTGCCTTCGAAAAGTGGCCAGACTTCGACCAAAAGCTTTTTGACGAGATCTATAATGATGATAGTCAGGAGCGCGAATTTACGCATCATATCTACGGTTACGATGTAGATATGAAGGCTGTAAACACTGCACGCCTCAACGTAAAAGCGGCAGGATTGTCAAAAAACATCACCATTGAGCAGCAAGACTTTAAGGATTTTACGAAGCCAACGTCGAAAAGCCTCATCGTTATGAACCCACCTTACGGAGAACGCATCTCTACTCCCAACCTCCTTGGCACGTATCGTATGATAGGTGAAAGGCTAAAGCACGAGTTTGGAGGAAATGAAGCCTGGATCTTATCATATAAGGAGGAGTGCTTTGATCAGGTTGGTTTAAAGCCGAGTATTAAGATACCGCTCTACAATGGCAGCTTAGAGTGTGAGCTTCGCAAATATACTCTCTTTGAAGGAAAGATGAATTCGTTCCGCTCTGAAGGCGGCATCGTGAAGACTGATGACGAGAAACGCGAGATGGCACAAAAGCACCGATTTAAGAAAAACCGCGAATTTAAGGAGCGATTAGAGGGTGAAGAGGCCAACGAAGAGGGCGATATTCGTTCGTTTAAGTTCCATTCGTTCGAATCAAAACTCTACGGTTCAAAGGAACGTGAATCATATAAGGGCCGCGAAAATCGCAGAAACCACGACAGTTCATGGGATAATGACGATTCGAAATCACACAAAGGCTTCAAAAAACACGACGATTTTAAGGGCCGAAACGGCTCTAAAGGCCATCCGGGTAAAGGCTTTAAAGGTGGAAACGGCCGCAGAGACGCACAGAAATTTGGTAAGAACAGACGATTCAATGATGAAGATTAAGCTCACAACTATGGTTTTAACTGCCATAGTTTTCCTCGCAAGTTACCCATTTATGCAACAGACAAGTGCGCAAAATCTGAAACATTTTACCCTCGAAGACCTCAATTTCGGGGGTAGAAACTACCATAACATGATTCCCAAAAACAGGTGGACTACCTGGTGGGGCGACAATTTGGTGCACCTTGATGTGGATAAATGCAGCGTCGTTGACAAGTCAACGGGCAAAGAAAAGATTCTTTTCACTGTTGACCAATATAACAAATGGGCAGGAAATACGCAAGGCTCTTTACTCCATACCCTTGCCGACGCTTCCTTTCCATACGCCGATAAGCCTGTCGTAATGGTTGAATATGCTCATCTTCGCCAGCTCTTCAACTTCAAAACACACAAGATTGTATGGACGCAATCGACGCAAGGGTTCTCTCATTCCGATTGGGATGCTACGTCGAAAGCTACGGCATACGTCAATCCTGACGATTATCAGTTGCACGTTATTGACGCTAATGGCAACGATCATCAGGTGTCAACCGACGCTTCGCGCGATGTACTTTACGGACAAAGCGTACATCAAAACGAGTTCGGATACACGAAAGGTACCTTCTTTAGCCCCGACGGGACGATGCTTGCATTTACTAAAATGGACCAGAGTATGGTGCCAAGCTATCCTCTTGTCGATATTCCCGAACCGGCAAATGAGCCTGAAAGCGGCACGCGTATGGCCAAACCGGCCCCCTTTAAGTATCCTATGGCGGGCGAATCCATGCACAAAGTAACCATCGGTGTGTACAATTTGCTCACCAATAAAACCGTATATCTGAAAGCAGGAGACCCTACCGACCGCTACTTTACGAACGTAGCGTGGAGCCCTGATTCAAAAACCATCTATCTTTTTGAGCTGAATCGCGACCAGAACGACTGCAGATTGGTAAGCTACAATGCCGAAACGGGCGACCGGTTAGCCGGGCTTTATCACGAAACCGACGCAAAATACGTTGAACCTCAGCACCCCATCCAGTTCCTCCCATGGGATAACGACAAGTTTATTCTGCAAAGTCAGCGCGACGGTTACAACCATTTATACCTGTTTAATAAGGACGGACAGCTCATCAAACAGCTTACAAAAGGCCCATGGGTTGTCGAAAACGTTGTAGGATTCAACCGCGACAATCACTCCATTATTATTCTTTCCAACGAGTGCAACCCCATACAGCGCAATATTTTCTCGGTAAATGTCGATACGGGCATACGCACACGTATCGACGAAAACGGCATAGGCTGGCACACTGCGCAGCTTAGTTCGTCAGGGAAATACGCGGCAGACAGCTACTCGGCACCCGATATTCCGCGTAATATAGCCATTGTAAACACCGAAAATGCGAAGTGCACGCGCTACTTTACTGCCGAAAACCCATGGAAAGGCTATGCTGTTCCCGAGTATAAATGCGGCACCATTAAGGCGGCTGACGGCCATACTGACCTTTATTACAGGATGGTAATGCCTCTTCATTTCGACCCAAACAAAAAATATCCGGCCATTGTTTACGTATACGGTGGCCCGCACGCGCACAACGTTGACGCCCGTTGGCACTGGGGAAGTCGCTCATGGGAGACCTATATGGCGCAAAATGGGTACTTGCTTTTCATCCTTGATAATCGGGGAAGCGAAAACAGAGGGCGCGATTTTGAGCAGGTAACCTTCCGCCATTTGGGCGATGTAGAGATGCAAGACCAGATGAAAGGTGTCGACTTCCTGAAAAGTTTGCCTTATGTTGATGCCAACAAGTTAGGCGTTCACGGATGGAGTTTTGGCGGCTTTATGACCATTAACCTCATGACTACTTACCCCGACGTATTTAAAGTAGGCGTTGCAGGCGGGCCGGTTATCGACTGGAAGTGGTACGAAATCATGTATGGCGAGCGATATATGGACCGTCCTCAGGACAATCCTGCGGGCTATGCGTCAACAAGTTTAATCAATAAAGCCAGGAATTTAAAGGGCCGTTTAGAGATTATTATTGGCTTAAACGACCCCGTTGTGCTCCCGCAGCATACCTTTTCGTTCTTAAAACAGTGTATCAATGATGGCATACAGCCCGACCTTTTCGTCTATCCGGGCGAACCTCACAATATGCGAGGACACCAGTCTACGCACTTACACGAACGTATTTCGCGCTATTTCTTCGACTTTCTCAAATAAAAACCTGTAATCATGAGAATTTTATTGTTAGGCTCAGGCGGCCGCGAGCACGCTCTTGCATGGAAAATTGCACAGAGCAAAAAGTGTGAAAAGCTGTTCATTGCCCCTGGAAACGCGGGCACATCACAGCTTGGAACCAACGTCAATATAGGCGTAAACGATTTTGATGCGCTCAAAAACTTCGCCGTTGACAACCATATCGACATGGTTGTTGTAGGCCCTGAAGACCCACTTGTAAACGGTATTTATGACGAGTTCAAGCGCGATGCCCGCACCTCATCAATGCCCATTATAGGCCCTTCGGCCGCAGGAGCCGTGCTCGAAGGCAGTAAAGACTTTGCCAAGGCTTTTATGACGCGGCACCATATTCCCACAGCCGCTTATGCTACATTTGACGGAACCACCATCAATGCAGGCCTGAAATTTCTCGAAACGCTCGAAGCCCCCTACGTTTTAAAGGCTGACGGTCTGGCCGCAGGCAAAGGAGTGCTCATACTTCCTACCCTCGACGAGGCGAAAAAAGAGCTGAAAGAGATGCTCGGCGGCATGTTTGGCAATGCCTCGGCCAGGGTAGTTGTCGAAGAATTTCTTAGCGGAACAGAATGTTCGGTTTTTGTATTGACCGACGGCAAGCATTATCAGATACTGCCCGAAGCCAAGGATTACAAGCGCATTGGCGAACACGACACGGGCCTTAACACCGGCGGCATGGGCAGTGTATCGCCAGTTCCCTTTGCCAATAAGGAGTGGATGCAGAAGGTTGACGACCGTATCATCCGCCCAACAGTTAACGGACTGGCCGAAGAAAGCATTAATTACAAGGGCTTTATCTTCTTCGGGCTTATCAATGTTAAGGGCGAACCTTACGTCATTGAATATAATTGCCGCATGGGCGACCCTGAAACCGAAACCGTAATGTTGCGTTTAAAGACCGACATTGTTGACCTTTTCGAAGGCGTTGCTGATGGAAATCTCGACCAATATCACGTCGAATTCGACGACCGTTCGGCCGTTTGCGTCATGCTTGTAAGCGGCGGCTACCCGCAGGCCTACAAAAAAGGCTACCCCATTACGGGCATTGACCAGGTTAACGGCAGCATCGTGTTCCACGCCGGAACGGCTTTTCGCGACGGCAATGTGGTAACAAGCGGCGGCCGTGTCATCGCCGTATCATCATACGGACGCAACAAGGCCGAAGCCCTGCAAAAGAGTTTTACCGAAGCACAGAAAATAAACTTCACGGATAAATACTTTCGTCGCGACATCGGACAGGACTTATAACAGCCTCTTTACGTAGCCATCTGCCTGTCATCAGATGGCTGTTTCTTCCCCTCTACAACTGATAAACAATGACAAAACGCTTACAAAACAAGATAGCCGAATCGAGATGGGCATTGCCCGTCGTCGCCCTCTGCTGCCTTGCAGCCTGTCTTGCCGGAAACATGCTTGCTGAAAACCAGTGGCTGCAGTCAGCAATACTTGCCCTTTCAGCCCTGATGATGGCCGGGCTTAACAGTGAAAACTCACTCCTTCGCGTCTATGGCCACATGATAACGTGTTCGTTTTTGGTTATGATGGTGATGTCGTCGTTCCTCTTACAGTCGGTAACCACGGGCATTGTACAGCTGTGTGCCATTGCCGCACTGCTGTTGTTGCTTGGCACTTATCAGGAACAGGACGCTACCGGACGCGTTTTTTACGCTTTCCTTGCCCTCGGAACGGCCAGTATTTTCTTTATACAGATTCTGTTTTTCCCGCCCGTTCTCTGGATTATGATGGCTGTTTACCTTATGGATTTCAGTCCGAAGACGTGGGCTGCATCGCTTATCGGTCTTGTCGTTCCCTACTGGTTTACAGCGGCCTATTATGCCTACACGGGCACGCTGCAGGCTCTGGGACAACACTTTATTGGGCTTTTACAGTTCGAAAAGCCTTTCTGCTTTGCCTCTCTTGACGGTCATCACCTCGTCACACTGGTTTTTATTTCGCTGTTAGCCTTAACAGCGACCGTTCATTTTTTGCTTTACAGCTATCAGGATCGCATTAAAACACGCCTGTTTTACGAAATGTTCATCGCCCTTGACGCATGCTGTCTGATATTCATTGTGTTGCAACCGCAACACTTCGACAATTTGTTAAGCATGATGATTATTTTTACAGCTCCGCTCATCGGTCATTTTATCACGTTTACCCACTCGCGGCTTTCCAATATCTTTTTTCTGTTTATCACGCTGGTTTCATTGCTTGTCACCGCTTATAACCTATGGCTGCCCTCAACGATATTTTAATTAACTATGGGTATCCGGGCATGTTTCTGGTAGGGTTTCTTGCCGGAAGTTTCATCCCTTTCAGCAGCGAAACGGTAATGACAGCCTTGCTTGCTGCGGGGCTTCAGCCCGTGGGACTTGTGGTTTACGGCTCGGCGGGAAATATTGCAGGCGGTATGTTCAACTACTGGATAGGGTCGTTGGGCCGCCTCGACTGGATAGAACGCTACCTTCATGTAAAGCGTTCCGACCTTGACCGCGCACAACGGTTCATGGCGGGGCACGGTGCGTGGGTGGGATTTTTTGCCTTTCTACCTGTTATGGGCTCGGCCATAACCATCGCACTGGGCCTGATGCGCAGCAATATCTTTATATCTTTAATCAGCATAAGCCTCGGAAAGATATTGCGTTACATCGTATTGATTTACAGTGTAAGCCTTTTTCTATAACTCTCTGAGGTGTAAGCCTCGTGGCCTTACGCGCATATGCTCATTGTACGGCGGCCGCCGTACGCGCTGTTGACGGCCGTCACACCCATCGTCCGACGGCCGTCGAACGCGCTGCTGACGGCCGCCAGACAATGACCCGTATGATATAAACCCGTTACCCTTACGACATTTACCATGAGACGAAACGTAAAAATATTTAAATCGTTCTGCCGTAAAGGCCCCCACCTGCCCACCTGTTCTTCAATAAACCTATAAATAACGCGCTTCAAACGATATGGCGAAGGCATACAAACCAATACATCGTATTAATACCTAAATTTTATAAAAACCCCATGCAAAAGGTGGCACTATACAGGCTTTTTATTACCTTTGCACTGATTTATTGCAATAACACAATTATTAATACTGATAAATGAAACAGTACAGATTAGTGGACAATGTGCTGGGATGGGTGGCGTTTATCATCGCTGCCTACACCTACTGCTCCACAATTGAACCTACAGCCTCGTTCTGGGACTGCCCGGAGTTTATTGATACGGGTTATAAACTTCAAATAGGACACCCGCCGGGGGCACCGTTCTTTATGTTGACGGCTAACCTTTTCAGCCATTTTGTAAGCGATCCCAGTCAGGTTGCGCGTATGGTAAACACGATGAGCGCACTGCTCTCGGCCACCACCATCCTGTTTCTGTTTTGGACAATTACGCACCTTACACGCAAACTCGTTCTGAACAACTGGAGCGAGCTAACCACCTCAAAGCTAATTGCCATTGAGGCCAGCGGCTTAGTGGGCGCGCTTATCTACACATGGTCTGACACATTCTGGTTTTCTGCCGTCGAGGGTGAGGTGTACGCCTACTCCTCTGCTTTCACAGCCATTGTGTTTTGGCTTATATTAAAGTGGGAGGATCACGCCGATGAGCCTCACTCTGACCGATGGTTAGTGCTGATATTTTACATGACGGGGTTGAGCATTGGCGTGCATTTGCTGAACCTGTTGTGCCTGCCGGCCATCGTGTTGGTTTACTGCTACCGCCGTTTTCCCAACGTCGAGGCCAAAGGTTCGCTGGTGGCACTGATGATTTCGTTTGCCTTAGTGGCAGCCGTTCTCTACGGCGTCGTACCGGGAATTGTAACTGTTGGCGGATGGTTTGAGCTGCTGTTTGTCAACGTTCTGGGTCTTCCTTTCAACACAGGGCTTGTTATTTACATTGCCCTTCTTGTGGCAGCCGTGCTGTGGGCCATCTACGAGAGCTACGTTGACCGCAATAAAAAGCGTGAAAATATATCGTTCCTCGTTGCCTTTGGCCTCATCGGCATACCATTCTACGGCTATGGATGGAGTGCGGTTATTATCGGAATCATCGTTCTGGGCATTGTCGGCTTCTTGCTTAACTATAAGAAAACCGTCAACAAACGGCCCGAATACCTGGTTTCGGCCCGCCTGAAGAATACGGCTCTGCTGTGTATGCTGATGCTGATGATAGGCTATTCGAGCTACGCGCTCATCGTAATTCGCTCGGTTGCCAACCCTCCAATGGATCAGAATTCGCCGGAAGACATCTTCACGCTCGGTTCTTACCTGAGCCGTGACCAGTATGGAGACCGCCCCTTACTGTACGGGCAGGCCTACACTTCGCAGGTAGCCCTGAAGACAGATGGCAATATATGCAAGCCCGAAATGTCGGAAGGTGCGCCTATTTACAGTCGAAAGGAAAAGAAAACAAAGGATGAGAAAGACTCTTACTTTGTTGTTTCGCACAAGAATAAGTACAAATACGCCCAGAATATGCTGTTCCCTCGCATGTACGATCAGGCGCACACACAGGACTATGAGTCGTGGATGGGCGGCGTTGAGGGCACAGAGGTTCCCTATGACCGATGTGGAGAGCAGATGACGGTGAAGATGCCGTCGCAGCTTGACAACATCAGGTTCTTCCTTTCCTACCAGTGTAACTTTATGTACTGGCGTTATTTCATGTGGAATTTCGCCGGAAGGCAGAACGATATACAGGGTAATGGCGAGCTGGAACACGGCAACTGGATAACAGGTATTAAGCCTCTTGACGATGCAAGGCTGGGCAATCAGGACATGCTTCCTGACGAATTGAAGACCAACAAAGGACATAACGTGTTCTACTGTATGCCGTTGTTGCTGGGCCTCATCGGCTTGTTCTGGCAGGCTTTTCGCGGTAAACGCGGCATCAGACAGTTCTGGGTGGTGGCTTTTCTCTTCTTTATGACGGGGCTTGCCATAGTTATTTATCTGAACCAAACGCCGGTACAGCCACGCGAACGCGATTATGCCTACGCAGGTTCGTTCTATGCTTACGCCATCTGGTGCGGCATAGGTGTAGCAGCTGTCATCGATTTGCTCAACAAATACCTGAAGCTTCACGGAACGTTGGTAAGTAGCATTGCTGCGCTGTTATGCCTGTTAGTGCCCGTCCAGATGGTGAGCCAGACGTGGGATGACCACGACAGGTCAGGACGATATACCTGTCGCGACTTCGGCCAAAACTACTTAATGACACTCCAGGACAAGGGTGCGCCCGTTATTTTTACCAATGGAGACAACGACACTTTCCCGTTATGGTATAACCAGGACGTTGAGGGCGTGCGCACCGATGCACGTGTCTGCAACCTCAGTTACCTGCAAACCGACTGGTATATCGACCAGATGAAGCGCCCTGCATACAATTCTCCGGCCGTTCCTATCTCGTGGCCACGTCTCGATTACTGTTCGGGAACCAACGAATATGTGGAGGTAAACCCTGCGTTAAAGCAACAAATACTCGACTTCTACAAGCAGAATCCTGCGGCAGCACGTGCACAGTTCGGCGACAATCCGTTTGAAGTGAAGAACATTATGAAGTATTGGGTTCGCTCAAAGAACAACGATATGCACGTCATTCCTACCGATACGCTCTACGTCACCACCGACAAGGAGGCCGTAAAACGCAGTGGAATGATGATGGCCAGCGACACAATACCCGACCGTATGGTCATTTCGCTTGCGGGAAAGAACGCTCTTTACAAGGGCGATCTGATGATGTTGGAGATGATTTCGCAGTGTAACTGGACGCGTCCGGTATATGTAGCGCTGTCTGTCGGGCCGGAAAACTACATGAATCTCGGCGACAACTTCATACAAGAAGGTCTGGCAAACCGCATCACTCCGTTCACAACGAACAGGAAAGGCACCAAAAACTTCGACACTGAAAAGACATATCGCAACATGATGACGCGCTACAAGTATGGCGGTTTAAGCCGTCCGGGCCTTTATATAGACGAGACTGTGATGCGGATGTGCTACACACACCGCAGGCTTTTCGGGCAGCTCGCTTTGCAACTCATTGGCGAAGGCAAGAAAGATAAAGCCTTGAAGGTGCTGCAAAAGGCTGCAAAGGAGATTCCTGTATACAATGTTCCGATGAACTATATGAGCGGAGGAACCGACATAGCCAAGGCTTACGCTCTGCTTGGACAGAAGAAAGAGGCGCTCAAATGCATCAACGCCATCTGGAACGACGCTGCACAGTATGAGCGTTACTATCAGTCGCTGACCGGCATTCGCTTCATACAGGCCCAGCACGACTGCCTCGTTCAGATGTCAATACTGGACCAGGTTCGCACCGTTACGTCACTGGTTGACCGTAAACTCGCTGCCAGGCAGAAAGCACAACTCGATAATTTCTACCGCACTTACGTGGGAAAGGGTGGACAAATAGAGCAACAGTAAAGCTGAATATATCACAGCCCCTTCGGGCTGACAGCGCAGCCGTAACGAATTAACAAAATTATCCAAAGCAGCTGACAAAATACTTCAAAGGCGTCTGCCGAAGACAAGCATCCCCATAAGGGAATGATGTCTGCGACAGACGCCTTTTATCCAACACACATCACGACATGTTTATTGAACAACCAGCCAAGTTTCTGCGGTGGATTTACCCACATGCCCTGTGGCGTATGGACAAGAACGACCACTCGGTATACCTTACTTTCGACGACGGACCGATACCTGAGTCGACCCCTTTCATCCTTGAGACGCTGCGTCAATTCAATGCAAAGGCTACCTTTTTTATGGTAGGTGAAAACGTTTTGCGCTATCACGACCTGTATAATCAGATAGTTGAAGAGGGCCATCAGGTGGGAAACCACACCTTTAACCACATAGGCGCATTTAAACACTGGACTATGACCTACGGCGTAAATACACAAATGGCCAACGATTTAATCAAATCGCACCTGTTCCGACCGCCTCATGGCTGGATGCGTCACTCGGTATACTGGTGGCTTCGCCGCAGATACACCATTGTAATGTGGGACCTTGTAACGCGCGATTACTCAAAATGGATGACAGCCGACGACGTGGTGCGCAACGTAAAACGATATACACGCAACGGGGCTATTATCACTTTCCACGATTCGCTCAAAAGTATTGACAAGCTGAAAAAGGCTCTTCCCGAATCATTACAATGGCTAAAGGATCAGGGCTACGCTTTCAAAACGTTCGAATAACTGTTTCTTCCATCTGCAAGAGCTGTATAACGCATTGATTACAAAGCAGTGAACTTGCGTGAATAACATTGTCTTTCATATTCCGTTCATGTCTTCATCTTCCCTCTCTGCGCTTATTAAGGCCAAAGCTCACAGGCTCGGCTTCTCAGCTTGTGGCGTAGCCCGTGCCGCCCGTGTGGCACCATCGGTTGAGGAAGGCCTGCGTTTGTGGCTCGAAAAAGGCATGAATGCCGACATGGCATGGATGGAAAACTATCTGGACAAGCGGCTTGACCCGCAACTTCTCATGCCTGGTTTACGGTCGATTGTTTGCGTAGCCATGAACTATGCGCCTGCCAGGCAATTGCCTGAAGGTCAGCCACAAATTGCCGCTTATGCCTTAGGACAAGACTATCACGACGTGGTAAAGCTACGACTGCGGCAGCTCGGCACCTTTGCCGTGGAAGAAAGAAAACGCCTAAAGGCCCTTTCTGAAAAGGATTACGGACAAAATGGCGGAGACTTTTTAAAAGAAAAGTCAGTCCTTGACGACATCCCTGCACCACAAAATCAACAAAAGGCTGAAGAAAAACAAGAACCTTTCCGCGTATTTGTCGACAGCGGGCCCGTACTTGAACGTTATTGGGCCGTGCAGGCAGGCCTGGGATGGATTGGCAAAAACCGCCAGTTGATCATCCCTCATGCGGGTAGCATGTTCTTCTTAGGAGAATTATTCCTGCCTTTCCAGCTCGATTACGACACGCCAATAGCCAGTAAATGCGGTTCGTGCAGCAGGTGTATCAATGCGTGTCCCACCCATGCCCTGTCCGAAAATCGCTCAAACGGCGCACCCGAACAACAGCCGTTCAACGCCGAACGCTGCCTTTCGTACCAAACCATAGAGAATCGGGGCGACATAAGTGCAGAGGCAAAGCGCGCCATGGGCAACGTTATCTACGGATGCGACCGATGTCAGCAGGCATGCCCATGGAACAAATTTGCAACCCCTACCGATATTACTGAATTACAACCCCGCGAAGAACTTTTACAAATGACACGTGAGAAATGGAACCATCTTACCATCGAACAATACCGTGTATTATTTAAAGGCTCGGCGGTAAAGCGCGCTAAATACGACGGCTTAATGAGAAATATTGCGGCTTTAGGCACCAATGACTCCGAATAATGCAAAAAAACGTTACATCGTATATAGGTTTTTAATTCTTTTTTGTTACCTTTACGTCCGATTTTTAAACCGAATCCTAATTAAATAAAAACAAATATGGCAAACACAAATCAAAAAGGTCGCGCTATCGCGATTATGGCAATGATCTTCCTTTTCGGAATGATCGCCTTTGTAACTAACCTTGCAGCACCTATCGGTGTCATCTGGAAGAACCGCCCTGAATTTGCAGGAAGCAACACCCTTGGCATGATGGGCAACAT
>CALIIG010000200.1 GCA_938018155.1 uncultured Prevotella sp. | reverse complement strand
TACAAACAATATCGAACAAGCTGGCCAGCCTGTTGACCTTACCTATGCTGCCAAGAAAGCTCTGCCCGCAGTAGTTCACATCAAGTACGTTCAAAATTCAAAAACACAAACTGTTGATGCGCAAGAAGATCCGTTCAGTGGTTTCTTCATTGATCCCTTTGGTTTTTTCGGTAATCCAAATCAAGGCCAGGGCGGAACACGCAAACAAAAAATACAAACACCGAAGAAAGAGGCTACCGGATCTGGTGTCATCATTAGCAGTGACGGATATATTGTTACCAATAACCACGTAGTAAATGGTGCTGACGAATTGACAGTTACACTCGAAGATAATCGTGAGTTCAATGCCAAGATTATCGGTACTGACCCATCTACTGACCTGGCCCTTATAAAAATTAATGGCAAAAATCTCCCTACCCTCCCTATTGGCGATTCAGATAAGCTTCAGGTTGGAGAATGGTGTATTGCCATTGGTAACCCTTTCGGTTTAAATAATACAGTAACAGCTGGTATCATCTCGGCCAAAGCACGTTCACTGGGTGCTAACGGTGTTGAGAGTTTCATACAAACTGATGCTGCCATAAATCCCGGTAACTCTGGTGGTGCTTTGGTAAATACCCGTGGCGAACTTATTGGTATTAATGCCATGCTTTACTCTCAAACAGGCTCTTATGCAGGTTATGGTTTCGCCATTCCTACTACTATTATGACCAAAGTTGTTGACGACCTGAAACAGTATGGAACTGTTCAGCGTGCATTTCTTGGCATCAGGGGTGGTGATGTACTCAACTACATCAATTCACAAAAAGATGATGGCAAGGATGCTCCCGACTTAGGTACCAACGATGGTGTTTATGTTGATGCAGTTGAAGATAACGGAGCTGCTGCCGAAGCTGGATTAAAGAAAGGTGATATCATTGTCAGCATTGATGGTAAACACGTAAGTAAGATGGCCGAGCTGCAAGAGGCCATCAATACCAAGCGTCCCGGCGATAAAGTTTCCATTAGCTGGCTACGTGACAAAAAGAAATTCTCGAAAACCATTGTACTCAAAAACAAACAAGGTAACACCAAGGTTATGAAAACAGCCGACCTTAATGTCCTTGGCGCACAGGTTATTCCTGTAAGCAATGAGTTAAAGAAAGAACTTGGCATTTCTTACGGTCTCCAGGTTAAGAACGTCAAAGGAGGAGCGTTTAAAGCCAGTGGTATCAACAACGGTTTCGTCATTATTACAGCCAACGATAAGCCGATGAAGAGTATATCCGACTTACAGGATGCTGTAAAAGAAGCTTCTACCAGCAATAATCCTGTTCTGTTCATTAAAGGTGTATGGCCTTCTGGCAAAACCGATTATATGGCTGTTAAAGTAGGAAACGATGAATAAGTAAAATTTAAAAGTAAATAAGCGAAACTTCCGGGCCACTCCAGACTATTAAAGTCAGGAGTGGCTTTTTGATGAATAAATACATTATCTGAACCTTTATCTTCCCGTTTTTTTCAGATTAACAACAGATAAAAATTCCACCACATATAAGACTTTGTCTTGACATAATCCATACCAGGTTACAATTACGTCATAAAGGGCTTGCGATTACGACGTAAAGGCAGGACGATTACGACGTAAAGGCAAGACGATTACATCGTAAAGGGAGCACCATTACGACGTAAAGGAGACACAATAACAGGCTAAACGCAATTTTTTAATCTCTATGCCGTTCAGGAGACGTGCCAAAACACTCGGGAGGCTATATATTCCTTAGCTTATTTTTTAAATTATAAAAGAAATATTGTACCTTTGTACCCGTTACAGACTCCATTATTACAATAAGATGAGAAAGATTTTACTTACACTGGTTGTCGCTTTCGCTGCACTCTCTTTACAGGCTGCCAACAAGCCAGCAAAGGTGTATATGTATGGCTTTGCTGCCTCATTTAACGATTCAACGGTATATTTTACAACTCTCCAAGAGGTTGATTCTGCCTATATCGACTCAAAAACAAAATTTTTATACAGTCGCGAGAACTATTCTTATCAGCTACACGACTATCTCTCGGCTCATGGCGCAGCAGACTATACATGTGCTACAATATTTGCCTTAAGCCGTAAGGCTGCTGAAAAAAAAAACGCCAAGCTGCATAAAAGATATACTCAAGGTGGAAAATATACGGTAAAAGACCTTTCACAAACCGATTTCTTGTTCTTGCCTATTAAAGAACAGAAATAGAATAAATGCAACTAAAGGTATATCTTCAAAATCATATATCATCCGGATTATATGCTCCATTCCAACGTCAATAACTTTAAAATTGCGGAATTTGGCGTCCGAATTGTCTTTAAAGGAGAAAGTGAAAACGGCATGAATATGTTGCCATCATTTACTCCGTTTCGTGTTGATGAGCTTAACAATGACGAAATTCTCTTTGAACTTACTGTTGATGATAGCTTACTTCCCACTCCCAAGCAGCAACGTGAACGCATCAAGGACTTTGATACAGGTAATGGAATAACCATCGTTGACCAACTTAAAGATGGTGGTTATCAGTATATTATCAAAGATATTAAAGGAGCTGAATGTTGCCTGCTGATTACAGACAAAGGATTTGGTCATTGCCGTTGTGCTCTTAACGGGAGCTACAATATGCGCTATTTCGGTTTAAACAATGCGCTTATGCTGATTTTTGCCTTTGCAGGAAGCACACGCCAGGCGTTGCTTATACACGCTTCATTGGTAAGACAAAATGGGTACGGTTATGCTTTTATTGCGAAAAGCGGGACAGGTAAGTCAACACAGGTAAGCAACTGGCTTCGGTATTTACCGGGGTGCGACCTGATGAACGACGATAATCCCATTATACGCATAATTGATAACAAGCCTTTTATATATGGAGGTCCATGGAGTGGGAAGACTCCTTGCTATCGTAATGTGAATGCTCCGCTGGGGGCAATAACACGTATTGACCGCGCAAAAGAGAACTCAATAGACAAGGTTGGGGTTGTTGAGGCGTTTGCATCACTATTACCTTCCGTCTCATCTATGAAATGGGATAAGACTATTTTCAACCATATCTGCAATACATTGACGAAGATTATTGAAACTACGGGAATCTATACCCTTCATTGCAGACCCGACAAAGAATCAGCAATTATATGCAACAAAGTCATCAGCAAAAAGTCAGTATCCGCACAATAGAAATTCCTAATGCTGTCCTTATTCCCGAAATCATCAAATATTTGGAACAAGGACATACGGTAACACTGCCTTTAAAAGGTTTCTCCATGCGTCCTTTTTTGGAAAGTAATCGCGATTTAGCATTGCTCCTCCGGCCTAAAAATGTAAAAGTTGGTGACCCCGTATTGGCTGAAATAGCTCCTAAACACTTTGTATTGCATCGTATTATAGACATTAAAGGCGACCAGGTTACTTTGCTTGGTGACGGAAATCAGACAACCGAACACTGTCTTACAACCGATATTAAGGCTTCAGTAGAAGGTTTTTATCGCAAAGGACGAAAAAAAATGGACAGAACGGACGGCCTCAAGTGGAAGTTATATTCATTTTTATGGATGAAGCTTCGTCCATTACGTCGTTGGCTTCTGGCTTTTTACAGACGCATTTGGATACCTGTTTTCGGTATCATTTAATGTAAAAGCTAACTATAATAGGACAATTCTGAGACAAGACTATATTTTTTATCTAAAATAAAATCGTAAAGCCAATATGAAAGAAAAGTCAGGTTTTAAACTTCAAGACGTTTGTGGAACATTTATTCTCATTGCTGAGGGTAAAGAGAATATGGACTTCAGTAATATTATCAGTATGAACGAGAGTTCAAAGTTATTGTGGGAAAGTCTGCAGGATAAAGAATTTACTGTTGAAGATATGGCACAAATTCTGATAGAAAACTACGAGATTGCTGAAAATACTCCGCTGCCATACGACGTAGCTGTAAAAGATGCCGAGGCTCTTGCACAGCAATGGAAAGAATCGGGCATTATCGAATAATTTATTCCTATCTTAATAAAACACATAAAAGAAACACGTAGAGCAAACCAGAGTTCAAACTAAACTTTGGTCCAACACTTCATATTACTAAGCTGATTCTGAGAGCAGCAACAACCTTAAATACCGTACACCTTATATCTAACCAGGTGATATTTGCCTCATTTCTTTATATAGTAAAAGTTTATACTACCCGAACTGCTTATTATATACGATGTATCAGACCTGCGAATTAGCTGAGAAATACTAATAGTTACTACGATTATACCATTCAAACGCTTTGCCTTGTTTAGCAAATAAACAGGGTGACTTTCATCATTTATGAGTTGCGGATAACGACATAACAACTTTTTACTTTCTTTTATCTTAATACAACTATCATTGGGGATAGCATAAAAGGTATTGGAGGAACCCAATAATGAATCATCTTTTAATTGGGTACATATTGCCTGTACAATCTCCGTATAATCCTTTTGTTCTTTACGACATTGGGCTTCTGTCAATTGACAGAAGCCCAATGCAATAAAAACTATAATCACCTTAAATAAGATGGGATAGCTTATCTTTTTAAATGAGAGATAAACCATTCCGTAATTTGCCTGAGTAAATGATTGCGTGTGTTACCTCCAAAAATACTATGGTTACGATTTGTGTAGTAGTTTTCCTTGAAATCCTTGTCTGCTTGCACCAGTGCTTCAGCGTATTCGAATGAGTTTTGCGGATGTACATTATCATCAGCCATACCATGGCATATAAGCAAAGCACCATGAAGTTTATCAGCTCTCTGAATAGGATTATCGTTATAACCATCCGGATTCTCCCTGGGCGTGCGCATATAACGCTCGGTATACACCGTATCATAGAAGTGCCAATCGGTAGGAGGTGCAACGGCTACACCCGCTTTGAAAATTGGTTTGCCATTGCTCATACTCATCAATGTGTTGAAACCTCCAAAGCTCCAGCCCCAAATGCCAATATTATCCTTGTCTACATACGGCAGTGTCGCTAAATAAGAGGCCGCCTCTACCTGGTCTTTCGCCTCTGATCTACCCAAATTAAGATAAGTACTTTTCTCAAAATCAGCACCCCGTCTGCCTGTACCTCGCCCGTCGACACATACTACAACGAATCCTTGCTGAGCAAGATACTGATCAAAAGCACCGCCTTGTCCCACCGAACCTGCACTCCAGGAGTTAATAACTTGTTGGCTGCCAGGCCCGCCATACTGATACATAATGACGGGATACTTTCGGGAAGCATCAAAATCAGCAGGCTTAATCATCCACCCATCCAACTTGATACCCTCTGACGTTGTGAAAGAGAATGTCTCTCGTTTTGCCCATCCATATTGCTGAATCTTTGCTTTCAACTCATGGTTATCAACATTGGTGGCAATTGTTTTACCATCGTTCTTGCATGTTGTATATACAAAGGGGGTATTATAATTGCTCCAAACATTAATGAAATACTGAAAATCACCTGAGAATATTGCTGAATTCCAACCTTCCTGATGGGTTAAACGTTCTGTCTTACCATTGGCATGGCTGACGTAAATCTGCCGGTCGTGTGCATTCAAAGCTGCAGCCTGATAATACACATCGCCAGTTCTCTCGTCTATTCCATATACATTAGTTATATCAAAATTCCCATCGCCTATCTTTCTTTTTAAGGTTCCATTGCCACTATACAGATAAAGGTGCATATAACCATCACGGTCAGAGGGAAGTAAAATAAAGTCTTTAGCAAGACGAATATTTGCCATTGTCTCTTCCTTTATATACTTGGGCACACTCTCCTTAATCAGCAGGTGTGATACCGTACTCCGCGGATTCACACCGTAAATATTCAAAACATCCTGATGCCGGTTCATGGTGTACACTACAATCTTATCAGGATCACCAGTCGTTATAATACGAGGCATGTATCCATCAGCTGCAAGAGGGATGTTTAAACGTTGTGTACGATGACTCTTAATATCATAACTCCATGCCGATACTGTCGAATTTTCCTCTCCTGCTTTAGGATATTTGTAACTATAAATACCGGGATATATTGCATTTTCTGTTCGTTCAGGATTACTTCCCTTAAAGAATTGCAGACTATATTGCCTTACTTTTGACTCATCATACTTCAGCCAGCACAGCATACTACCATCTGCATTAAAAGCAAGTGCACTGTTAAAGCTAAATTCTTCCTCGTTTACCCAATCAGGAATACCGTTTATAACTTCATTAAATTTACCATCCTTTGTAACCTGACTCTCACTATTGCCATATAGAAGCTTCACTAAAAATATATTGTTGTCTCTTACAAAAGCTATCTGATTGCCGTCTGGCGACCACACTGGTGCCTGTTGTGGCCCCCCATCCGAAAGGCGTTCGAGCTTCCTACTCTGTACGGTGTAGATATAAAACACTGCTTTATACGAACGCCTGTAAACAGGCTGCCGCTGTGTCGCAATCAGAATATGTCGTCCATCTGGAGACATAATATACCCGTCGAACTTATCAATATGCTCTCCCTGGGTATTGTCCACATCAAAAAGTATGGCTGTTTGTTTGCCTGTTTTAAAAGAATACTGAAGAATTTGCTTGTTATCTTGTGAAAGCCGGGCATACAAATCTGTTCCCTTTATAGGATTTACTCCATCAATTTGTTGCGCAGCAAACCGGCCATTAGTAATGTCCTTTAATGTCATTTTCTCATAGGCTGAGACCGATGACGACATCATAAACAAAGCAACACACATGATAATAATATTTTTCATAAGGATATTGTTTTCGTATCATTCCATCGCAAAGATACCCCTTTTTCACTATATTTGCACTATAAAAAGGGTAAAAAGACAGAACAAGGCAATGACATATCGCGACTTTGGTTCTTGGATGCACGAACATTTTACATATAAGGTGCAGAAAATATCAATAGATGCAGGATTTTCATGCCCTAACAGAGATGGGAAAATTTCCTCAGGAGGATGTTCTTTTTGCAATAACGAATCGTTTAATCCTTCTTATTGTTCTGCCAAAGAATCAATCATTGAACAATTAGAGAGAGGTAAAGCTTTCTTTGCAAGGAAATATCCTGATATGAAATATCTGGCATATTTCCAGGCATACACCAATACTTATGCGTCTCTTGCAAAGCTTAAACAAATGTATGAAGAAGCCTTGCGTGTAAAAGACGTTGTAGGGATTGTGATTGGAACACGTCCCGACTGCGTCAGCAGTGAATTATTGGACTATTTGGAGGAACTGAACAAGCGGACATTCCTAATCGTAGAATACGGCATTGAAAGTTGCAACGACGACACACTGCGCTACATTAACCGAGGGCACGACTTTGCCTGCACACGCAAAGCAGTAGAAGAAACTGCCAAAAGGGGCATCTATGTGGGTGGGCATGTTATTATGGGACTGCCCGGCGAAGATGCTTCAGGAAGCCTGAGACAGGCTCCTATCATATCATCGCTGCCTCTGACGATGCTCAAAATACACCAAATGCA
>CALIIG010000199.1 GCA_938018155.1 uncultured Prevotella sp. | reverse complement strand
AGAAAGGTTTGCGCGAGTTTATGGAGTGTAAACCTCTCACGGTAAAGATTTCAGAGCTCGAACAGCCTGACGTTCCCTTGTGGGCAATATGGTGTGTTCAGCAGTATGATAAGAAAGTAGGTACGGACGATTGCATCGCGCTTTACGGCAAATTAGTGTTTGACATTATCAATTATATATCGGCAAACAAGCATCCTAACCTCAAACTCGACAGTAACGGACTGCTGAAAACCAATGGCCTTACGAAAGCAGTTACGTGGATGAACTCTACAGTGAACGGTCGTCCGGTAGTTCCTCGTACGGGCTTTATTGTTGAATTTAACGCCCTTTGGTACAATGGCCTGATGTTTGCGGCCCGTCTGGCTGTTGCAAAAGAAGATAAAAAGTGCGCCGTTCGTTACGAGAAGATGGCCGAAAAATGCAAGCAAGCCTTTCTAAAAACCTTTATGACCCCCTATGGTTACCTTTTTGATTATGTGAGTGATGGCGGGCAAGACTGGAGCGTCAGGCCGAATATGATATTCCCTGTCGCTTTTGATTATTCCCCATTATCATCTGAGCAAAAGAAAACCGTGCTTGATATTTGCACCCGTGAGCTGCTGACGCCAAAGGGATTACGGTCGCTCTCGCCCAAGAGCAGTGGCTATAACCCCATGTATACCGGTCCGCAGATTCAGCGTGACAACGCGTATCATCAGGGAACGGCATGGCCATGGTTAGGCGGTTTTTATATGGAGGCCTGCCTGAAATTGTATAAACGTACGCGCCTTAGCTTTATTGAGCGACAGCTGATAAACTATGAAGACGAAATGTTTAATCGTTGTCTGGGGACCATTCCTGAACTTTTCGACGGCAATCCGCCTTTCTACGGACGGGGAGCCATATCATTTGCCGTGAACGTTGCAGAGATTTTGCGCGCGCTTGGTTTCCTTGACACCTATAAATATAAACAATAGGAGGACCGCTTATGAAAGTTCTGATGTTTGGTTGGGAGTATCCTCCACATGTTTATGGCGGCTTAGCTACGGCCAATTTTGGTATTTCCGAAGGATTGCATGCACAGGGTGACGTTGAAACAACACTTTGTTTACCCCGCCCACAGGGCGATGAAGACCATACCTTTGCACGTATTGTGGCAATGAATTGTGTGCCCATTGTCTATCGTGACATCGATAACAATTATCTGAAAGACCGTATAGGGCACATCATGGAGCCGGCAGACTATTACCGTTACCGCGATCACATCTATGCTGACTTTCGTTATATGAACGTCAACGACCTGGGATGTATGGAGTTTGCCGGCGGTTACCCGTCTAATTTAAATGAAGAAATAAACAACTATTCGGTTATTGCCGGGGTAGTTGCCCGCACTGAGGAATTTGATATTATACATGCTCACGACTGGCTTACGTACCCGGCGGGCATCCATGCCAGGCAAGTGAGCGGCAAACCGTTGTGTATTCATGTGCACGCTACCGACTACGACCGCAGTCGTGGCCATGTAAACCCAACGGTATATGGTATTGAAAAGGATGGGATGGACCACGCAGACTGCATCATGTGCGTCAGCGACCTTACGCGAAATACGGTTATTAATCAGTACCATCAAGACCCGTCAAAGGTGTTTACTGTTCATAACGCAGTGTATCCGCTAAGTAAAGAGAATGCGCTTATACCGCGCCCCGACCACCACGGCCGCGAAAAGGTAGTTACTTTCCTCGGTAGAATCACGATGCAAAAAGGCCCGGAGTATTTCGTTGAGGCCGCCAACATGGTGCTTCACCGTACGCATAACGTAAGGTTTTGCATGGCAGGGTCGGGCGATATGCTCGATGAAATGATATATTTAGCCGCTGAACGCGGTATCGCTGACCGCTTTCACTTCCCCGGTTTCATGCGTGGGAAGCAAGTTTATGAATGTCTTAAGAGTTCCGATGTGTATGTAATGCCATCCGTCAGTGAGCCTTTCGGCATATCTCCATTGGAGGCAATGCAGTGTGGAACGCCGACAATCATCTCCCGTCAGAGCGGTTGCGCCGAGGTTTTAGACAATTGTATTAAGCTCGATTACTGGGATATTCACGCCCTTGCCGATGCTATTTACAGCATTTGCCATCGTGAAAGCCTTTTCAAATACCTGCAGGAGGAAGGACAAAAGGAAGTAGCGCAGATTACATGGGAGAAGGCTGGTGCCTGGATAAGGGAATTATACCTCCGCACACTTCATTGGAAGTAATCTTCCTTTTCATGCGAAAAAAAGCTCTTATTGAAGCAAAAAAATCTTCTTTTTAATGTAAAGTTACTCCTTTTATGATATAAGCATGATATAAAATTACAAGAACCCTCTAACAAAACAACAATATGAAAACCATTTGCCTGTACTTTGAGATACATCAAATCGTCCATTTGAAACGCTATCGCTTCTTTGATATAGGAACCGATCATTACTATTATGACGATTATGAGAACGAAAGGACCATCACAGATATAGCTGAACGTTCGTACATGCCGGCGTTATCCACCCTCGGCGACATGATAAAGGAGAACGGCCAATTCTTTAAAGTGGCTTTCTCGCTGTCGGGAGTAGGCATGGAACAGCTCGAATTGTATGCCCCTCAAGTAATAGAAAAGCTGCAGGAATTAAACAAAACGGGCTGTGTAGAATTTCTTGCAGAGCCTTACGCACATGGCTTGTCAGCATTGAAAGACCCTGCAAGCTTTGCCACAGATGTCAAGATGCAGTGTCAGAAAATGGAAGAATATTTTGGCAAGAAGCCTGTGGTTTTGCGCAATTCGTCGCTTATTTACAGTGACGATATTGGCTTACAGGTGGCACGACTCGGCTTTAAGGGAATGCTTACAGAGGGCGCAAAGCACGTTTTGGGATGGAAATCGCCCCACTATGTTTACAGTTGTGCGCTGGCTCCCAGACTAAAACTGCTGCTTCGTGACGTTACATTGAGCGACGATATAAGCCTCCGCTTCAACGACAGCAGTTGGAAAGGCTACCCGCTTTTTGCCGATCAGTATATCGATCGCATCGCAGCCCTCCCTGCTGAAGAGCGGGTTGTCAACATCTTTATGGAATTGTCGGCTCTTGGAATAGCCCAACCGCTCTCGTCAAACATCCTGAATTTTATTTACGCTTTGCCGCATTTTGCGAAGAATAAGAACATAACATTCTCTACTCCGTCGGATATTTGCAAGAATTTTACATCAGTGGGCGAACTCGATGTGCCCGATACCTTGTCGTGGGTAGATGAGGAACGCGACGTAAGCAGCTGGTTAGGCAATCCCATGCAGCGCGAAGCCTTTGACAAATTATACAGTGTAGCCGAGCGCGTACGCATTTGCAAGGAACCTCGTATCATGCAAGACTGGAACTATTTACAGGCCAGTAACAACTTCCGCTTTATGACAACCAAGCCCTCGAACGTCGGCATTGACCGCGGAATATACAGCAGTGCGTTCGATGCATTTACGAATTACATGAATATTCTTGGCGATTTCATTAACCGTGTAAAGGCTCTTTATCCGTCGGATATTGACGATGAGCAGCTCAATTCCCTGCTAACCACTATCCGGAATGAGGATGAAGAGCTTGCGATGAAAGACCGGGAGATTGCCCGTTTAAAGGCAAAGTTGCTGAAAACAGAGGCTACAACCGAAAGCCTGCGCGTGAAATACGAGGGTAAAACTCATGTGCAGAAAGCAACAAAAAGCAAGACAGCCAAAGAAAAAACGGTGAAAAAGACGGCCAAAACCGATTAAACGGCTGTTTGATTTTTCCATTGATATTGAACAAAAGGGCACTCCACAACAGAGTGCCCTTTTGTTTTTGCCTCTGTTTCATGTAAAAAAAGTTTACGGGAAACATCGTTAACCCTTTGTTTCCTTTGTTATTTTTTGTTTTTTATGTGCAGGTAAAACAAATAAGGTGTGGGCTGAACTCCCGCACCTTATTTTATTTTTGTCTTTGCGTTACGATGTAAATTTTCGCCGCTATTCTTCAGCTTTTACAACAAATGTGCCGGCAGCGCGGTCGGCTAACCTCCTGCCGTCGTCAGTACAAAGCACCATTAGCGGTTCGATAAGCCAGCCAAAGACGGGGATTAACGAAATGAGTCCGCTTACAAATTGTCTGAGTGCCGATTGTAAATAGTTGCAGGGAGCACCGTTTCCAAGGCTTATCACGCGTATTCCCATCCAGCGTTTGCCATAGCTTTGACCGCCCTTCATACCGTCTTTAAACAGCGAGTAGCAAAGAGGAAGTAATAAAAAGACCGACCCCAGAATGAAATAAAGAAGGAAAATAGTGTCGGTGCTTCTTACATTATTGTTGAAAACCTTAGGGAAAAGCCCGGTCTCAATCATCATAAACAAAAACATTGCCAAGGCTGGTATGGATATTATAAACGTAACAAGCTGGTCAAGCAGAAACGCTATAACCCTATTACCTACGCTTGCCTGCTTAACATGCTTCAAATTTACATTGCCCCAGCGGTCAATCAGCTTCGCATTGTCGTTACCCTGAATACGGTTTTGTATTCGCTCTACAAGGTCATCCTCGTTTAAGTCGTCCGGGTAGTCATTACCTTCCTGACTATAAAACAGACATCCGCAATTGGGACAGCACTTCTCTTCTTTCTCAATAGGCGCTCCACATTGGGGGCAACGATTTGTTTCCATATTGTTAAGTATTTTGTTAGTGCTACAAATTTAAGGAAAATTAGCTAATAACAAAGTTTTATTTCCTGTTTTTTCCTTTTTTTTCTGTTTCCGTCATATGGGTTGAAAAGTTTTATAACGCAAGCGGCCGACGAAAGCATGTCTGCATTCGTCGGCCGTTATTATGTTGCTTTTACCGAAGTGTTGCCCCGGTTGGCAAACTATATGGTATAAGCTGTATTATTTGTTGAGATACTTCTTACCGTTTTTAACTACAATGCCTTTGTATATATTTTTACGTATTGTTTAGGTTATTTCGAAAAAGTTTTACGGCGTTTCCGTTGCTGCATGGTTGTTATATGTTGACAGGTTTATG
>CALIIG010000198.1 GCA_938018155.1 uncultured Prevotella sp. | reverse complement strand
ACAACAAATGTTTGTCGTGTACTATCTGACGACCATCTGCATCAATCAAATCGAACTTCATTCTACAAAACTGTGCACACTCGCCCCTGTTGGCAGAGCGATTAAAACAAAACTGTGAGACGTAACAAACACCCGAATAACTCACACACAAGGCACCATGAACAAACACCTCCAATTCAATATCGGGCACGGCTTTATGTATGGCAGCTATCTCGTCAATAGAAAGTTCGCGGGCCAGAACAGCTCGTTTAAAGCCCAAATCGCGTAACCAACGAACCTTGTCTGCACTGCGGGTATCACACTGTGTTGACGCATGGAGCACGGGAGCAGAGCCCAATGTCTGTAAAGTTACCCTGTGCATGGCAAGCGTTGCCATATCTTGAACCAGTATGGCATCGACATGAATCTTTGCCAATTCAGTAATTAAACTTTGTGTACTATTTAATTCATGCTCGTAAATGATGGTGTTAACAGTTACGTAAACTTTTGCACCGTATTGGTGTGCATAGGCTACAAGTTTATGAACATCATCGATAGAATTGCCCGCTGCTGCCCTTGCACCCATACGCTCAGCACCAATATACACGGCATCGGCACCATGATCAATGGCCGCACAGCCGCATTCGAGATTTTTTGCAGGGGCTAATAATTCTAATGTTCTCATGTAAGATTACGCAGTTTATTCTATCTCCTCTATATTATAAGGTGTTTCCTGATAAACGTAATAGTTTATCCAGTTGCAGAAAAACAGGTTAGCGTATGAACGCCAGGAGACAAACGGGCCCTTCAAAGGGTCATCATCACGATAATAATTAAGCGGTTTTGCAACGTCATAACGCTTACCTGCATCGCGCTTATACTCTTTATCGAGGGTGTCTGGTGCATATTCAAGATGCCCCGTTATGAATATTTCGCGTCCCCCGCGCGCCATAACCATACTTACTCCGCTCTCTGGCGACTCGGCAATAATTTGCAAATCCGGCACCTTTTCAATATCTGACCGGCGCACTTCCGTATGCCTGCTGTGAGGCATCATGAAAGTATCGTCAAACCCTCTGAATATAGGAAGGTCAGGAATAAGTGGATATTGACGAAATACACCGAACATTTTCTGTGAAAATTCATACTTGGGGACACCGTAAAAATGATATAACCCTGCCTGTGCTGCCCAACAAATATATAACGTTGATGTTACATGCGTCCGCGCCCAATTAAATATTTCTTGTATCTCCTGCCAATATTCAACATCCTCAAAGGGCATCAACTCAATGGGAGCACCTGTTACAATCATGCCGTCCCACTTCTGAAGGCTTAACTCTTTAAAACTTTTGTAGAACATTTTCATATGTTCTATAGGCGTATTTTTCGGGGTATGACTCTTCAATCGCATAAAATTGAGTTCTATTTGAAGAGGTGTATTCGATAACAGTCTTACCAAATCGGTTTCGGTTGTTATCTTTAATGGCATTAAATTCAGAACTACAATTCTAAGCGGACGCACCATTTGGGTATGCGCCCTCGTCTCGTTCATGACGAAAATATTTTCTTTTTTCAGCAGCTCTATGGCCGGAAGTTTATCGGGTAAGCGTAAGGGCATCGTTATCTTTGGCTTTTATTCAGGCAAAGTTACGAAATAAGCATATAAAATACAAATAAGGGTGCAGAAACCTTTTTGCACCCTTATTCGTGTAAGAAAAACGGTTTTTCCTGACCGTGCTCTTCTGACTGGTCTGTATTTTCAGGTTAAATATAATTTACCAAAGCTGTAAACGTTCACCCTCCGGGATGTACATTTTGTCGCCTTTCTTCACACCGAAAGCCTCGTAAAAGGCATCAATATGAGGCAGTGC
>CALIIG010000197.1 GCA_938018155.1 uncultured Prevotella sp. | reverse complement strand
CAAAGCTATTGACGCCTTGGATGAAGTAGGTTCACGTGTACACCTGCAGAACGTAAGGATTCCGCAGGAAATCACAGACAAAGAGAAAGAAATAGAGAATGTAAAGGCAAAAAAGCAGGCAGCTGTACGCAATCAGAACTTCGAGTTGGCGGCTGGCTATCGCGATAAGCAGACCGAACTGGAGCAACAGTTCAGCGATATGCAAAGTCAGTGGCTGAATAATGACTCAAACATCAGGCAAACAATTACAGAAAAGGAAGTTGCCGATGTTGTTTCCATAATGACCGGCATTCCTGTTCAGCGCATGGCTGAGGCAGAAGGTGTGCGCCTCAAAAACATGGCCGCCGACCTTAAAAAGGCTGTCATCGGGCAAGATCAGGCCATAGAGAAGATGGTTAAGTCAATACAGCGCAACCGCATAGGTCTGAAGGCCCCCAACCATCCTATTGGAGCGTTCATGTTTCTCGGGCCCACCGGTGTGGGAAAAACCTATCTTGCCAAGAAGCTGGCAGAGATAATGTTCGGCTCGCAGGACGCTCTTATCCGAATAGATATGAGTGAATACACCGAGAGTTTTAATACATCACGCCTCATTGGTGCTCCTCCCGGATATGTGGGATATGAGGAAGGCGGGCAACTTACTGAACAAGTGCGCCGTCATCCCTACTCTATCGTTCTGCTTGATGAGCTTGAAAAGGCACACGGTAACGTGTTTAACCTCCTGCTTCAGGTCTTAGACGAGGGACGTTTAACTGATGGAAACGGGCGTCTTGTTGACTTTAGAAATACGGTTATCATCATGACGTCGAATGCAGGAACACGCCAATTGAAGGAGTTTAGCCGAGGCGTCGGCTTCAATGCCGGGGGAATTTCTGACATCAACAATATGAATGACAAAGACAAACAATATGCAAGGTCGGTTATTCAAAAAAGTTTAAGCAAGCAATTCTCTCCTGAATTTCTTAACCGTCTGGACGAAATTATAACGTTCGACCAGCTTGATAAGGAGGCAATCAAAAAGATTGTTGACATCGAACTTCAGGAATTATGCAAGCGTATGGGTGATATAGGATACCATATACAGCTGACAAGCAAAGCCAGGGAGTTTATAGCCTCCAAAGGTTACGACATACAATTCGGTGCACGCCCTCTGAAACGTGCCATCCAGACGTATGTAGAAGACCGTATTTGCGAGTGCATTCTCTCTGATGAAGTGCATGAGGGTGACACCATCACTTTGGGAAAAACGGTTGGCAAAGACGAATTAACGGTAAAAACAAACCATCCTGTTACTGGAGAAAAGGTTGGAAAGCAATAAAATATAAGGCTTTTATTAAACGAAAATTATAGTTAAACAAATCAGGCTATCACCATTTTGTGATAGCCTGATTTCGTTTTCATTCAAATGATATAAGAACTTCAAACTTCTTTTATTTCAACCCGAGGCTTTCTTTAATGGCTTCTACCTTTTGCATTGCTTTGTTGCTCAGGGCCTCATATTGCGAAGCATCAGTTAAATTATCCTTTACTTCGATGTAGAATTTTATTTTAGGCTCGGTACCTGACGGTCTTACGCTGACCTTTGTACCGTCGTTACAGAACCATTGCAGCACGTTGCTTGTTTCTGGCATTGCAAGTTTTGTCATGTTTCCCTGCGCATCGCGTGCCTCGAGAGTTTTGTAATCCTTCCACAAAACAACTGTTGAACCACCCAGTTCCTTCGGCGGATTGCTGCGGAAATTAACCATCATCTGCTGAATTTCTTCTGCACCGGCCTTTCCCGGACGCTCTACATTGATGGTGTGTTCCTTTGAAAAGCCATACTCTTTGTAAATACCCATCAATATATCATATAGCGTTTCTCCCCTATCCTTGGCATAGGCACAAATTTCTGCCAGCAGTGAGCAGGCACTTACAGCATCTTTGTCGCGTACGAAATCCTCAGCAAGGAATCCGTAGCTCTCTTCGCCGCCACCGATATACTGCTGTTTACCTTCTAACAATGCTATTTCGTGGGCAATCCATTTAAAGCCAGTGTAGCAGTCGCGCATCTCTACTTGTTGCTTCTCGGCTATTTTATGAATAAGCTCTGTAGTAACAATGGTCTTCACAATAAAGTCAGAGGGGTTCAGCTTTCCGGTGGCTTTGCGGTTCGATATAATGTACCACAGGAAAATCATACAGGTTTGATTGCCATTGATAAGCACCCACTGGCCCTTGCTGTTCTTGCAGGCCATGCCTACTCTGTCGGCATCAGGGTCGCTTGCCATTAAAATATCGGCATCCAGTTTCTTTGCATCGCGCAGGCCTAAAGTCAGTGCTTCGGCAAACTCCGGGTTGGGACGGTCAACCGTTGGGAAGTTACCGTCCTTTATCATCTGCTCTGGAACACAATGAACATTGTCGAAACCCCAGTATGCCAACGACCTTGGGATGATTACACGACCTGCTCCATGCAGCGGCGTATAAACAATTTTGAGGTCGTGTTGGCGTTTTATCACCTCGGGATCAATGGATATTGTACGAATCTTACGGAGGTAGGGCTCATCAATATCCTCACCGATAACCTGAATAAGCTGCTTGTTTGCATCGAACTTTACATCGTCAATAGTACACTTGTTCACCTCTTCAATGATACCCTTGTCGTGTGGAGTGAGCACCTGTGCACCGTCCTCCCAATAGGCTTTGTACCCGTTGTATTCGCGGGGATTATGGCTTGCCGTAATGTTGACGCCGGCCTGTGCCTTCAGATGGCGGATAGCGAATGAGCATTCAGGCGTCGGACGCAGGTCGTCAAAAATGTAAACCTTAATACCGTTGGCCGAAAAGATATGGGCAACAGTCTCTGCAAACAGCCGGCTGTTGTTGCGGCAGTCGTGGCAAACCACAACCGAGATTTGCTCTTTATTTTTAAAATTCTTCTTCAGATAATTGGCAAATCCCTGCGTTGCCATGCCCACCGTATAGATATTCATACGGTTGCTGCCTGCCCCCATGATGCCGCGCAAGCCGCCCGTGCCAAATTCGAGGTCTTTGTAAAAGCTTTCTATCAAACGGGTTTTGTCGGAATTGTCAATCATCGACTGAACTTCCTTACGCGTTTTCTCGTCAAACGACGGAGAGAGCCACTGCTTAGCCTTAGCCTCGCACTGTGCTATCAGTTGTGCATTGTTTTCCATATTGTTTTAATTTATAGTTTGTTTTACCTATGGCAAAAGTAGCAAATAATTTACGAAAACCTATATACTATGCAGTATTTTTATTATATTTGCCCCACTATGTATTTTACAGGTATCATCATTACAGTTATTACGTTTTTCATTATCGGGATTTTCCATCCCATTGTTATTAAAACCGAATATTACTTTGGCACCAAACCGTGGTGGATTTTCCTGTTTTTGGGCGTTGTTTGCGTGACGTGCTCAATATTTGCATGTAATATTATTATATCTACAATACTGGGCATTTTGGGGGCCACGTTGCTGTGGTCAATAAACGAACTCTTTGAACAAAAGCAACGTGTAGAAAAGGGATGGTTTCCCAAAAATCCCAAAAGAGCGTCAAAGTATACCGATAAATGAAGACCATTCTTCTTTTAGTAGGAAAAACCAATAACAAAAACATCCTGGCAGGCATCAACGATTACTGTGAGCGTATAACCCATTATATGCCCTTTGAAATAAGGGTTATACCCGAATTAAAGAATACCAGGAACCTGACCGAACAACAACAGAAGATGCGTGAGGGCGAATTGATTTTAAAAGAACTGCAATCTTCCGACACCGTTGTGCTGATGGACGAACACGGTAAGGAGCTGCGAAGCGTTGAACTGGCCCGATGGCTTCAGGGCAAACAAGCCATTTCGCGTCGGCTTGTTTTTGTAATTGGTGGCCCATACGGCTTTTCGCCCGAGGTTTATGCGAGGGCAAACGAACAACTTAGCCTTTCAAAAATGACGTTCAGCCATCAGATGGTGCGTCTTATCATGGTTGAACAACTGTATCGTGCCTGCACCATCATTAAAGGAGAACCCTATCACCACGAATAAACAACGGCACAGGTCCTGTGCCCTTAAAGGTCTTTATCCAATAGAAATTTTGCCTGTTCTGAGAGGAAAGCGACGTAAAACATGTGCCATGCTTCCCTTTTACATCTACTATTTGAGCATATTCCGTAAGTATTTGCTTTGTTTATGTTATTGTTCGACGGCCGTCAGCAGCGCGTACGACGACCGTCGAACGATGGGTGTGACGGC